>NZ_JAQFUL010000001.1:0-204655 GCF_027716265.1 Bacillus cereus group sp. Bc031 | reverse complement strand
CCCTGTTGAATACAGAAATCATCTTCTTGATGCCGCCTAACTTTTTTTAAAATGTCCTTTACAAAGGGTACGGATTACCCGTCTCCTCTTTCTTTTTTTGTGCTTTGCAACTTTTCATTTCCTTCACATATCATTTATGTAAGTAGTTACTAATATATTTATGATAACAGACTTGAATTGGAGGGAATTACATGCAGCACGACAATCCAAATCATAAACTTTACAAAAACATTCCCCTATCCCTCTTCTCAATAAAAAATGAGCTAAAACAAAAATGCACCAACGCAAATAACTTTCTTTACCCCTTTTCGAAAGAAGAAGAAATATTAATACATACAATTAAAGAAAGAACAAAATTATTAAATCAAAATAATGTGACAAGAACTCGCGCTTACTATCAATTTTACAAAAGGTATCCTGAAATACATTGGGCATTACTTGGACATATGGTTTCGCGTAACGGCGGTTGGAACATGACAGATTTAAAGGGGGATTTATATACGAAGTTGTTATCTGAGAAAGATCAATTTACTTTCTTTTCTTTTTTAGAACGGGGGAATTGGCTTATCTTTCAAGATGTGTATCCACAATTTTTGTTATATGAACAGAGTGTAAAAAAATCCAAAAATCTTTTTTATCTCCTCCCTCATCTCAATGTGTCAACATTTATGGAAACGATATGGAACTTTTTTTGGAAAACCGGAAACAAACAAATATTAGCTATTTCCACTATTATTAATGAACAAAACTACTTAGAAAAAAGAGTAATTCAAAATAAACACTTCAAAAAAAATGTACTAAATAGTATTGGATTCAAACTTTTTGATTTCTTTCAATTTAATCATATCCTCTTCCCTTTCTGCGAAGAAAAGCCTATACAGAAAACAAAATTAATTGGTGATACAATGAAACACTTCACTTCCTTACACGAACGAATTTTGCTCGGAAAAAGATTATATGCACTATTATTTCATGATGAGCATGTTTTAGCTCGTATACTACAATGGGCTGACACTCATCCACACACTGGATCACGAAAAGATTATTGGCCACATTTATTTTCAAGCGTAAATGAATCCTTTTCAAGAGAGTTTTATAAACGAAGAATAAAGAAATGCCAATTAAAAAGTGATGCCTACCGTATATATAGCCCTGCACTTATGTATGCATGGAAAAATATGAAACATGAAGAAGCAGAATATGAAGATTGGTTTAACAACTGGCAAGTCATACATTATTTAACTGATAAGGAGGAAAGGATACATGGACAAATCACAGAAGACTACTGTAAAACACTCGAAAAGATTGAACTGGCCATTCTTGCAAAGAAAAATGTTCTCCTTCGAGAAGAAGAATAACCTTTTCGCATTAGTCGTTACAATCTTACTATCTTCTATTATCGGCACTTGCTTAGATGCTTTCTTTGTTGCGAAACAAATATATTCCTTTCCGGTTAGACCATTCTCATCCATATTTTCAGTTAACATAGGCTTTACTTTGTTTGTACTACCGATTTTAACAACAATTTTCATACACATTTCAAAAAACCTATCTGTATTTTCTAGGATTCTATTTATTCTTACAATAGGTATTTGTGCTAGCATTTTTGAACAGATTGCTGAAAGATTAGGTTTCTTTACTCATAGTGTAGATTGGAATCATACATACTCTTTATTTGGCTATATGATATTCTTTTTTTTTATTTGGAAAGTATATCATTGTATAAAAAAATAAAGAGATCATTATAGATCTCTTCTTAAGCATAATCTTTAGTTATTGCTAATGGTGCACGGGTTTGAAGGCTTTTAGATCGTAAACGATAGGCAACGACTTTCTTCTTATATTGCTTTATTACGTCAACGTGTTCCTCATAGCTGTATAGAGAAAATCTAATCTCTTTATTCCCTTTTTTCGTATCAATGACGATTGGTATTCCTTCTCCGCGCGGTGGAAAATAATGTTTATCTAAAAATAAAGCTTCATTAAATTCATGAATAACTTGTAGTTTCATTTCCCCCTCTATATTTTTTCCATCTATCGATATAGAGGTATTCTCCTCATCAAGTTTTTGATGTAATTCAAATCTACTAATAATAGATTCTACAACTGAAGTTGGCATACTAGAAACGAGTACTTTAAGGGCACCAAAAATAAATAATGTAACTATAAACCATGTTGTCACTTTCATCATCTCCATTACAATTTAAAATATAAATTTCGTTCCATATGGTCTAAATATACTGATGAGTATCCCTGTTACAATCATAGTCACCGAACCGATTGTCGCTTCTTCAAACCACTTTAATGGTAAAATACGAATAGAAAGGAGTAGAAAAAGCATTAACATCTCTATTAAACTTCCTGGCATTGATAGATGGAATACCCCTTGAATCCACGTACCAACTAAGCTAAATACATATAGCACGCCTACTTGAAGTAAAAGCATCACGTACTTCATTTCTTTCCCTCATTTCAATATTACGCATTACTATTATGAAATTTCATTTAACGTTTCCGCAAATCTCGTCATTCCCAGCTGAATTTGTTCGACATTTACTCTCCCAAAAGTAAAACGAACATATTCACTTTTAGTACCTAAAACACTCCCCGGGACAAACGCTACACCATTTCGTATAGATTCACCTAATAAATGATATTCATCAAACGTTCCTTGCACTTTGCACCATAAATGTATTCCACCCTCTGGAACAAAGAATTCAACCTGGTCCCCTAATATTTCTTCAAGCTTTCTAATTAACGCATCTCTTCTTTCCTTCAATTGTCCACGGAGCATTGTAATATGTGCATGAAAATCTTCTGATTCTAAAAATTGATTTGCCACCCACTGCGTAAATACGCTATGGCCAAAATCAACTTGCTGCTTTGCATCCGCTAAACGTTCTATTACACGCATTGGGCCAATTATCCAACCAATACGTAATCCTGATGCAACAATTTTTGATAATGAACTTATATAAAGAACATTGCCGTTTTGATCCATTGATTTTAATGTTGGATTCACTTCTCCATTAAATGAAGTTAAGCTATACGGATCATCTTCTACAATCGGTATACCAAATTCAGAAGACAGTTCTAAAATCTTTTTACGTCTTGCTAATGAAAGCACAGTTCCAGTTGGATTTTGATAATCCGGATTTAAAAATACCATACGAATACGATGCTTTTTATGCAAATCAATTAAGTCTTCTGGATTCATTCCATGCTGATCAACAGGTAAATGGAATATTTTTAAGCCAGCAGATTTAAACATCGGCAGTGAAAAACAATACGAAGGGTCCTCAATTGCAATCGCATCGTCAGGTTTTAATAAGCATTGAACGATAAGATTAAGTGCCTGCTGTGCTCCTGATGTAATAAGGATAGAATTCGAATCTGCTTCAATTTGTTTATATTGCTGAACATGTGCCGCAATTGTTTTTCTCAACATTTCATTTCCAAGTGGATGGTCATAACCGAGGTTTTCCATAAATGTTTTCTCCGACAAAATTGTTCGGAATCTATCACTCGGAATTAATTCTGGTGACAATTCACCACTCGCTAAATTAATTAAGTCTTCTTTTTGTGTTTCCGTTCTAATTTGTTGAACGAGTGGTACGTTAGGTAAGAACGATCCATCCTCAACGTACCTACCCCAGTTCGGTATTCGTTTATGTGAAACACCCCATATGTCTGTATTCACCCGTGTTCCGCTTCCTTTTTGCCGTTCTACTACTCCAAGTGATTTTAATTCTTCATATGCAGCTACTATCGTACTCCTATTTACCTGTAATTCTTTTGCTAACATGCGCTCAGAAGGTAACTTACTGTCAGAAGGAAACTCACCTGAAGAAATACCTCTTTCAATATAATCCGCTATTTGTTTATATACAGGCGTCTTATCTGCACGATTTGGTTTCCATTCCATATAGTTGCCTCCTTTCAAAGCTAACTATCCTCAATTTATTACTAACAGTATTTACCGTAAAAATAGTATTAATTAGTCACATTGTCTCATCCTAAAATGGATATATTAAAATAGCCCCGTTTCTGATTACTCGATAGCTTCTGAAATTCCAGCTTCATACTCTCGTTGCAGTTCTGTTACAAACTATCAAATTATTACCGCATACCACGTTACCCCAACAAGTAGTACGAAAAGAAGGATAATATAAATAGTGGATAAGTTTTTCACATTTCTCTTTGTAGACTTGCCGTAATTCTCCTCCACATTCCGTGCAACTAGTACGGTTCCAAACAGTGATCCAATTACAATAATAACGACTAGTGAAATCGCAAAGCTCATAGTACTTTCACCTCTCTAAGGCCAGTCTATTTTTATTAAGAACTTCCTCTTTAAAACGTTAATAACATACTACCTTTCTTCTCTTATCATAATAGATGTTTACAAAAAACGGACCAACCACTTTTATGTTTTTTTGCTCATCCACTTTAAAAATAAAAAAACAACTGAACACGTATGATCAGTTGCTTTTTTGCAGGATTATTTATGCTAATTTTCATTTGAAATTAATTTGATTTAAAAGTTTAGCCTTCTCATAATGAAACATCGATTGAGATAACTCAAAAATTGGTCCATTTACAAGATACACTGTTTTTTAATAAGAAGCGACGTATTTTATCGCTTCTTACTCTCATCATCTTTAATCTCTTATTAATGACTTATTCGCTCTTATAACTTCTTGATACAGCAATGGTGACCACTTTTCATTTATGTAGTCTTGAATGATCCAACCTACTCTTTTAGGACTCTTTTGTTTTATATAGTTTGCAATTTCAGGATTTATGTAAGAGGCGTAGTAATATGGACTATTCCATGCTGTACCACCAGAAGACAAGCTTGCAAAATTAATATATAGATGATGTAAGTCCTCACTATTATTCATCGTTTCATTGATCGTATCTTTAATAGATTTTACTTTCTCATCATAACCCACTTTATATTTATCTTGTACCGTTACATTTACGTTTTGATTTACAGTTGTCGTAAACATTTCATTATCTGGCCAATAAAAATTATTATATCCTCCAGATTCATTACTACCGCCATATCTTTTTAGTAGTACAATTTTCCCACGAGCATCTCCAAGTTTTATATTTCCTTCTGTTTTTAAAAAGATAGGATCAACAAAATAATTTTTTTCAAACGTATTACTAAAGGAACCTTCTGCTCCTTTCATATCCTCATACTCTTTTTTTAAAGACATAATAATTGTTTCACTCGGGTTATCTTTTAAAAATTGTTTCGCTTCGTTTATGAATTCATGCAGGGTTACATAAAGATATAATGGCCCATGATGAAGAACTATCGTATTATCATCTGTTAAACGTCCTCTTATATCAAAAATTCTAGCTCCATGATCCATTTGGTAACGAAAATCATATTCTTGCGTCATTCCCCATACTTGCTTAATCGGATTTTGCAACTTAAACGTTCCACTATCATGTGTTCCTGGAATTGAAATTCGTGCTAACGGGATATTATCAGGTATAGGTTGCATCCATTTTGACCAATTTTCAAGCTCATTAACAGAGCTAGCCGCAACAACCCTCTTCTCATGTAAAGCAAATACAAATGTGATAAATATCGTACTACATATGAATAATTTCAAAATAAATTTCTTACTGCTCATTATTATTCCTCCTTTTTTTGTTTTATATCAAACTTATTGAATATAATATAATCTAGTGAGTAAAAAATAAATATCATTTCATAAGTATGAAATATTGCATAGAAATAAAGTTAAAAAACATTCATATATCCTGAATTAGAAAAATTTAAAGGAACTTCATCTGAAGCTCCTTTCGTTTACTTTATATTCAATACATATGAACCATCTTTATTCTCATACTTATAGACGTATAAATAATATTTACCTGGCTTTGCATTATAAGTTCCTTTCACTACATTTCCTTCATTTTCACCATATGCTACATAGTTATTTAAATCTGATTCATGATGAAGTACCCATGTCATTCCGATATTTTGTTCATTTAGTAGGGATATGCTAATATTTTCCATAGAGTCAATTTGGAAAGTAAATACATCTACTCTATCACTATTATGTAACGTTCCTTTCACCGGTGTATGAAAGTTAACTTTATTTGCCTGTATACGTTCATTATTTGGTTCATTTTCTGTTACTTGTAACTCATTCCCACCGTTTGGTTTTCTTTTTCCATACCCTAAGTTAACTAGTATAGACTTCAAATCTGGTAAAACACCAATTTTATCTGCATATGGATCTTTAGATTTTGTTCCTGTGTTCTTGTTGCTTAATATCGCTCTTAGTTCACTCGGTCTATATGGTTGTCCTAAATTTTCTTTCGCAATGCTTTGTACTAAAGTCGCTGCTCCGGCAATAATAGGCGACGCACTCGACGTGCCACTAAAGCTAGATGTATACAGGTTTACAGCACTTCGACTTTGCTCTGCTGTAGTTGTATCTACGTTTTCTCCCCAACCATACACATCAATACGGCTGCCATAATTCGAAAACCACATACGCTCATGAGGGAGAGATAAAGAGCCCGCTCCTACCATAATTGCACCTGAATCTTTAAAATCTTTACTATTACGATTTAAAATTTGTTTACCATTTCTATCTTTAAATTGATCTAAATCATTCCAACCATTTGCTCCAGCTTCTATAATGACAACACCTTTATCTGTACCAGCACGGATCGCATCAAAGATATCTGGTTGTACTTCAACAGGTAAATATTTATCACCATATCCATCGAAAGATGCTTGTGCCTCTAACAATAAAACATCCCCAGCTTCTAACTGATTTACAGCACTTAATATTGCATCAGCTGTATTATACTGTCCGTTATCTCTTATTTGAGAAATCACCTTTGCTTTCGCTTTTGGCGCAATCCCAATATTCCCAACTTCATTGTCCTCAGAGGATACAATTCCTAGTACAGACGTCCCATGACCGACATGTTGATCTATATTTATTCCAGACATTAACTCAATATTTTGATGTACTAAATCCTCATGATTTAATAACCATCCATATTCCATATCAACAAAGGTTACATCACTTCCATTACCGCCTCGGACTCCCCAGGCGAAGGGCGCATTAATACCGTATGGTGCTGCTTCTAAATAACCTTGTTGTTTAAATCTAGGATTGTTATTAGGATTAAGAGATACACTTGATGGTTGCACTTCTGGTGGCGTTATTTTTTCTTGTTTCTTCATATACACATCTTCTATTAAAGAAGATTTCTTTAACCTATCTACTAGTTCTTCCTCTTGTTCACCATTTTGAGTTTGAAGAATATAGTAGTTTAATAAACTTGTAGATACATTATTGGGCGCTTTCACTTCAAGGTCTTCTATTTCCTCTGGACTTACAGATGTGAATAAACGCATGAATGTTACATCTGGATATTCTACCAAAAGATCTTCTAGTACTTTATCGTTCGTTTGAGATTGTATTTGTTTTTCAATACCATCTTCATATGGTAATTTCAAATCCGCATTGAATTTTACAATGATTTGCTTATCTGTTTCTTGGTCTATTCCTAATTTACTCTGCTGTTCTATAGAATCAGCATTTACAATATTGACAGTGCCTCCTATTCCTAAAAACATTGAAATGATTACAGCTGAAACAAATATTCTTTTAAATATATTCATTACATCACTTCTCCTATTAATAATATTTAATCATTATATTAATCTATAATAATTTTATTTATATAACATATCCCCCTTCTACTAAATAGATTATAGTAATCAGCAATATGAACTTCAACGGATTTTCATATGCAATATTTCATATTCGGACTCTACACTACATAAATAAGAAACTTATAATGATTATTTATTTTATATGTGCTAATATACTTACATTAAAATATTATATATAGACATTTTGAACTACAGTACTTAACCGTTTCACCTTATTTTTCCTAGGAGGATTTACAATGAAATTATTAAAAACAAAACATATAATCCCTTTATCTGCAGCTGCAATTACATTCGTATGTAATCAAAGTACAGCTGAAGCTTCTACCATTCACACAGTAAAAAAGAATGATACATTTTGGAGCATCAGTAAACAATACGGCGTTTCAATACAATCCATTAAACAGGCTAATAATAAAGGAAACGATCAAACTTTCATTGGCGAACAGTTACATATCCCGAGTTCCGTCAACTCAAATGAAACCACTGTTCACCAAAACGCCAAACCTGCGAACATTTCTGAGCAAATTATTTATCAAGTACAACCGGGAGATTCATTGGAAACGATAGCAAAGCGTTACAATGTTACCGTTCAATCTATAAAACAAATTAACAATACAGTCGGAAACAAGCTCTATGCAGGACAACATTTGAAAATCAACTCAAGCATTTCAGAAAAAGAAAAAGACTTAATGGCACGCTTAGTTACCGCTGAAGCAGGTGGAGAATCATATAGAGGAAAAGTGGCTGTAGCGAAAGTTATCCTAAATCGTGTAAATGCAAATGGGTTTCCAAATACAATAACAGGCGTTATTTATGAACCTATTAAATACGGATATGCATTTACTCCTGTTACAGATGGAAGAATTAATCAACCTGCAAGCGCAGAAGCAAAAATGGCTGTAGAAGAGGCTATCTCCACAAATGGAATACATTCTGATTGGCTTTATTTCTATAATCCGAAAACATCAACAGACAAATGGATTACGACACGTCAAACAGTAGCAGTAATTGGTAACCACATCTTCGCTAAATAACATTTAAAATCATTAACAGACCTCTTCACTTAAAAGGTCTGTTTTTTGTATGTAAGAATTTATTTATCATGTGATATAGTGGTCTTTGAAAACTAATTCTTCTTGTAAATAAAGACACTTGTATTTACTTCATCACTCTAAGAAATTAAAAAAGCATCAAGTTCAAAAACTCCCCTTTATTAATAAAATTTATTTCTTACCTTCATAAAATTGTTATACACTAAAAAAATAAAAAACAAACTATTCGTTAGCAGGTGAAAGAATATGTATGATGTTACAATTATCGGCGCTGGAGTAAGTAGCATTTTTCTGGCTTATTCACTAGTTAAAAGTAACAAAAAAGTTTTAATTCTTGATAAAGGTAAAGCGCTAGGAGCTCGCCATTGTCCTTTAGACGAAGGAAAAGCGTGTAATTGTACTACATGTGATAAATATTTCGGATTTGCTGGTTTAGGAAAATCTGAAGGGAAATTTAATTATACAAACGGATTTGGTGGAGAACTTGAGCAAAAAGTTGGTAAAGAGGGCTTTATACAACTTATGGCTGAAGTAGATGAAATTCTATGTCAGTTCGGAGGAAATTCAGTTTCAAAATATTCTACAGAAAATCCAAATCTCAATAAGAGAGCTGAATCGTGTGGTTTACAAATGCTAACAACAGAAGTACGGCATCTTGGTACTACCCTTTCAAAGGAAATTTTTCAGCAACTCTACGAATTTTTACTTACGAAAATAAATATACAATTTCATATAGATGTACAACATATTATGAAACAGAAAAATCATTTTACTATAGATACAAATGAAGGAACATTTCAATCTAGGCAACTAGTATTTGCAACTGGGCGTTCCGGAGCAGATTGGTTAAAGGAGATGTGCACTTCTCTACATATTTCTCAGGAACAAACTCGTGTAGATTTAGGTATTAGAGTAGAGATGAAAGAACACCAATTACGTTCTATATTAAAAGATACATTTGAGACTAAACTTTCTTATGAGCATGAGGATTTCACAGCGACTACGTACTGTATGAATCCAAAAGGACGCATTATTAGAAAGTACGAAGAAGGTTTAGTTATGCCTGACGGTCAAAATTTTCGAGAGAAAGGAACTGGCACACCTAACTTAAATTTCACTTTATTCATCCCGTGCTATTTTCCAACTCTCAAAGAAGCAAATATATATGCAAGTTCAATTATTAAAAACATTAACCAAGGACGAGATCGGATTGTTATACAGCGCTTAGAGGACTTACTAAATAAACAGCCTACAATAGCGAACGACATGAAATATAACCGTATACAACCTACGCTACAAGGAGATTATGGAAATTTGAATACAGAAATTCCTCCGTTATATATTGAAGGACTTAAAGAATTTTTATTACGATTAGAACAATTCATCCAAGAACCGATCGATACAGATACTTTATTATATGGAATTGACGGAAAGTTTTATGCTCCTACGATAAAACTCAATAATCATTTTGAAACAAGTATACATGGACTATTTTTAGTTGGGGATTGTTCAGGCGTCACTCATTCATTATCTCAAGCTGCTGCAAGTGGATTGTATGTTGGAAAATATTTATCTGACATCTAATTGCATAATTAAGATACCAATCAAATATTTTAAGTTTCACAACGCTTTATTTATGTAGTAATAGCATAAATCACTATCCTCCCTCCGCTAACGATTATCCCACAAGGAATCGAGATTTCATGAGATACATATGTAATATAAACGTGTATATATAACTATTGACATTCAATTCTAACAAATTGAATGTCAATAGTTTTACAAGCCTCTATTCAGTTCCACCTTCATTTGTTCGATATTTTGTAACATCACCATAGTGTTTAATATGTTAGGATGTCTATAAGTATTTTTTACTACAACTATGACTTTTTCTGCCTGTTCTAAAAAATAGATTGGCGCTTGAAAATTCCTCATTGTACGTATGTGAATACTTTATATTTTTACCTTTAGAAACCATTAACTAATTGATTCATTACACTCTAATAGTTATAAAAATATAATATATAACACAAGTTAAATAAATTATATAAAGAAGGAGTAAAAATGAAAAATAAAATCAATTTACAAATGCAAAATATAAGCTTTGTTTTAATAATTGCTTTAGCAGTATGGTTAAAAACATATCTTATTACAAGATTCAGTTTTGATTTAAAAATTGAATCTTCTACACAAGAGCTTATTTTGTTTATTAGCCCTCTCGCTGCTTCATTAGCTTTTGTCGGATTCGCATTATTTGCAACCGGTGAAAAGCGAAATTATATCGCGCTATGTATTAATTTCTTATTAACAATTGTACTTGTTGGGAATGTAATGTTCTATGATTTTTATAGTGATTTCGTTACGTTACCAGTACTTGGACAAACATCAAACTTTGGCCAATTAGGCGGTAGTATTATAGAAATATTGAACTACAAAATTATACTCGCATTCGCAGACATTATTTTCTTCTTTATTTTATTAAAGAAGAAGGCACTAGTCTTCCAAACGGGGCGCGTAACTCATTCGGCACGCTTGTTATATTTTCTCTTAACGATTGGTGTATTTTTTGCAAATCTACATCTTGCAGAAAAAGAGCGACCTGAATTACTAACGAGATCATTCGACCGAGTCATGCTTGTTAAAAATTTAGGACTATACACGCATCAAGTATATGATTTAACACTACAAGTAAAAGCAGGATCACAAAAGGCACTTGCTGATAGTAGTAAATTACAAGAAACAGAAAACTACGTGAAGGCAAACGAAAGTCAGCCGAATCCTAACATGTTTGGTGTAGCAAAAGGAAAAAACGTAATTGTTGTTACTCTTGAATCCTTACAAACCTTTTTAATAGGCGCAACAGTTAACGGACAAGAAGTTACACCATTTTTGAATGAATTCATAAATGAAAGCTATTACTTTGATAACTTTTTCCACCAAACTGGGCAAGGAAAAACATCCGATTCTGAATTTCTAATTGATACGTCGTTATATCCATTAAATCGAGGAGCTGTATTCTTCACACACGGTAACAATGATTATACTGCGACTCCAGAAATTTTACGTCAGCAAGGTTATTTCACTTCTGTATTCCATGCGAATAACGCAACATTTTGGAATCGTAATATCATGTACTCTGCTCTCGGTTATGATCGTTACTATAATGAACTTGATTACAAAATTACGCCCGAAACTAATTTAAATTGGGGATTAAAAGATATCGAATACTTTGATCAATCAGTAGATATATTAAAAACTGTTGATCAACCATTTTATGCTCGTTTCCTTACTTTAACAAACCATTATCCATTTACGTATGATGAAGATACAAAATTCATTGAACCATATAACTCTGGTAATGGCGTATTTGATCGTTATATCGTAACAGCACGTTACTTAGACGAATCAATTAAAAAATTTATTGAGCGTTTAAAAGCCGAGGGAATGTATGATGATTCTATTATTGTATTATACGGTGATCATTATGGCATTTCTGAAAAACATAATCGTGCAATGGCACAGTTTTTAGAAAAAGATCAAATAACAGAATTTGATACTTTAAATTTACAACGTACACCTTTATATATTCATGTCCCTGGACAAACAGAAGGTCAAACGATTTCAAAGCCTACGGGACAAATCGATATGAAACCTACTATTCTCAATTTATTAGGGATTGATACTACGAACGATATTCGTTTTGGTCATGATATGTTTTCAGATGAATATACCGGTTTTGTTGTTTTACGTGATGGTAGCTTCATTACAGACAAATATGCATACAAAAACAACACTTTCTATGACCGCATAACAGGTGAAATTGTAGATTTACCAAAAAAAGAAGCTCAAGCACTCATTAACCGTGCACAAAATGAATTACGAATGTCTGACAAAATTATTGAAGGAGATTTACTACGTTTCTCAGAAAGTAATAAAATTAAAACTGGCGAAGTACAAACTAAAATTAAAGAAACTGAAAAATAATGTGAATATGCAAAGGGAGCAACTCATTACAGTTGCTCCCTTTTACTCTCTTATAACATGTGATGCAATTTCACATAAAAAATCTTAAATATTTTACTTTTATTCTGCACTTGTTTCTAAAATTACATCTGTATAAGTATGATCATCACCCATATGTAAAATTACTTCACATTGACGTAATCTCAATTCAAAGAGCATGATAGAATCATGATAAACTTCAGGATTTGATTTCATTTTATGTAACATCTCTTGTTTTTCTTGTATTTCTAATTGCATATTTTCTACAGCTTGTTTCAAGGAGTTAAATGGATTCCTAAAGAAGATATGAATATCTCGCTCTTGTGTGTTTTCGAATAGCTCAAATTGCAAGAAAAATTTCTTCATAATAGAATCCGTTACCTCAGTATAATCTTCATTTTCTACATACTGTTTGTATTTGTTATATAACATAGTTTTATTTTTAGGAAGAACTCCAAATAATTTACCGGCACTTTTCAGTAAAAATTGTGCTGGCGTAAATCGACGTAAAATATTTACTTCATCCATTTGTATTCTAGTCGTCATTCTGTCAGTATCTCTGCGCCAGTCATCCAACACTTTAAAGTCACATTCTAACTGTATTCGATTTTCTCCAAATAAAGAATTAAGTCCTTCACTAAGTTCTTCTAAGTACGATTGACTTTGAAGGAGCTCATTATGAGAAGTTGCAATCCAATTTTGCATAGAAAGAGCAAGATGAGGTAATACCGTTTGTTCTAAATATTTATGCACTCTTTCATTCATTGCTTTATTTAGTTGCGTATCCATGTGACCGAAATCGCTTTCTTCACTTATTAAATCAGAACAACTCTGTAATACCTTCGGTATATTTTCAGTAAGATCATTTGTAATTTCCGTTTTCATTGTACGATATGACTCTGTAATGAAATGAATTTTTTCCCTCTCAAATGCAGTAAGGTTATTCATGCTACCGTTTAGTTTCACTAGCATATCTTCATTCCACTTAATCGCATCCACTAGATTGTTTTCTTTCTCAACGCGTTTAGCTAAAAGATATGTAATTGTTTTTCGGATGAAGAACAATAGCTTTTCAGTACGTTCTGCATCAATATTTTTATGATTAAAGTTAAAATGAATAAACTCACTTAACTCATTTAATTGTTGACTACTTGTATATAACGAAGAATAAGGAAAAATCCTCGCATGCGGGAAATATGTGTTTATTCTCGCTGCCGTATCATGTAATACTCTTTTCACTTCTGCTTCACTATAAATGTTATCGATTTTATTTAATAAGAAATGCACTTGTAAATTTGGTGTATGTTCTTGAATGCTTAATAGAATATCACGCTCTTTATCAGTAAAAGGTGAATCCGCATTCAATACAAACAATAATTCATCTACGGAATTTAGATATTCAAATACCTCATCCCTAGTGTCGTTATTCCTATTAAAGCCTGGTGTAACTACAAATGTAAGTTTATTTTCACTTAAAAATTTGCATGGTAATTTAAATTCAACACATGCTCTATCTCTATACGTTTGATGGTGTTGAGACATCATATTATGATAATCAGAGATATCTTCCGTTGTTGTAATTGCAGCATCTGTTATGACGTTAATTTCTGTATGAGCATCATTTTTTAAAACTACTACATTTGAAATTGATTTTTCTAATAGATTTCCTCCTAATATAGAGTTGATAAATGTAGTTTTTCCGTTCCCTGAAGTTCCTGTTACTAAAATACGATTTGTTCTTAAATCTGCAAGTTCGTCAACTAACCATCTAAATCGTTGACCTATTTCTATATTGTTCTTTTGTGCCCACTGTGTAATAGATTCAAAAAGATGTAGACTGTACTCTAAACCATTCACATGATTCATAGAATATAACAGTAGCTTTTCCGCATGTTGTATATCGCCTGAATCTATTTTAGATGGAAAAATCTCATCCCATGCCAATACAGCTGCTGATGGAAATACAGCATAAGACGGATTGACTACTTTTAACCAATTTGTTAAAAGACTTGGAATGATATCGTGTAATTGTTTAAGCATATATTGCCCTTGAATTAATGCAAAGTATGTTTCTTCGTAAAGAGAAGAAATTTTGTCCCATATATCGGACGACTCTATTTCAATATGTAAGAAAAATTCATTTATTGTGTTAAGCCACAATAAGTAATTTTGTTCATTTTTATAACTGTTCCAAAGTGATGAAACCATTTGCGTAAATTGTACTTGATCTACATTATTTAATGTAACTAATGCATCATAAAAATAATCTGGTGAAATATGTTTAGTAAATCCTTTATCGATATATCCTTTTAACACCTCAAACCAAGGATAAGATTCTATTCGAATTAACTCATTCACAGCAAGCTCTACTGCACTATCAAAATCTTGTTGTTCCTCATAAAAGGAACGGGCAATTTTTGTGACATTCGGATAATCCGGATTTAAAGAAACCGCTTCTTTAATAACAGCGAAAGCTGCTTCAAAATTATTTTGCTCTATGTAAAGAGAAAGTAATTGTAATCTAATTTCTGTCATCAATATTATATTATCAGTAGCAATGGAAGTATAAACATTTTCAGCAACTGCTAATTGATTCAGTTCGAAATAAGCATCCGCAATATTTTTTTGTGCCCATGGTGCTAATTCATTACTAACCTTCTCCCATTTAAAAATAGCTGCTTCAAAATCTTGATGCTGATAATAAAATTCACCTTGCGCAAAACGAATATAAGATCCATCAGAAATCTCATTTTTTTCTTCGCTTATATAAGCTTCTCCAAGCACGTCAAGAGGTGGTTTTGTTACATTCTCCATTAGAAATGTTTCATAATACATTTTTTTTATTAATTGTTTTTCTATTCTCATCTTTTCCCCCACTATATCTTGAAAATACATTTTTAAGATATGTCAACACTTTATTTATGTATGTTTTTTATCTTAACAAAGAATATCTTTTGGAAAATTTCATTTTCCTTTCATTTTTCAAGTTAGATTGAATTTTTATGAGAAAAGTTTCAGTTTTTTATCAATTCCCTTTCAGTTATGAAACAGCATTAAATGTTCCTAATAACATAATAACACTATAATATTCCACATTATATTATCAGGAAAAACCTATATGAATCATATTATAAAAACAATTTATAACGAATACATATGCAAAAAACACCTCCCCAAACAAATAACAAAAATTCATATCATATATTTCACAAATTATTTTCCTTTAAAATATTTCAGTAGTTTCGTAATTAAATTCCATTAACCTCTATAAATAACTAGTCCAAAAAAAATCTATATGCATATCATGTTATAGTAAAGAATTCAGGAAATCCTAAAAGGAGGCATTTTCATGTTTGAAGATAAATCTAAAATAAACTACCCATATGAATTTACCGAAACTACAACAATCCCGCTAAAAAACCCTATCAATAAAAATTTCAAAAACGGCTCTGGTACACATACTTTCCCAATTAAGAAGCATTATAAAGAGCAGGTGCTATATACGGAAAAAATTAATAATAATAAAAATAAATAAGCGTATAGGCTCTTATAACAATTAATCAAATAAGAATCTATATTAGACCTTGTATAGTTATAGGTAATATATAAGTTTTTCTTATACAACTCATGTACTTTTAAAAAGTGCTGATATACAGCGCTTTTTTATACATAGATAATAGAAGAACCAAAAAGGTATGGATATTTTCCACACCTTTTTGGTTCTTTACTATTTATAAATAAATTCCACCTTCACTGCTCCTTAGCTAATGCTCCTAGCAGCAAAATTCTACTCGTTGGAGTCATTGAAGAAAGGAGTAGATTTATGATAAATCCCAAAGTTAAAGAAGCACCCATGAATTATATAGGCCATTATTGCTCTATTATATATATTTAAAAATTTACCAAACGTTGTTTCAAAGCTACTTAATTTTCATAAAATATTTTTTGTTTCCGTTGGAACGGATAGGCTTTAATCTCATCTGTATCTAAATTTTCATGAAATAAATGAACAGCTATAATTTGTCTACAATCGTAAGTATGATAATAATATGTTCCGGATTCCAAACACATTACGCTTGTATATATGGTATTATCTAATGCACCTTCTTCTGTTATTACTCCACCTTTAGGAACCTCACAATTTGATAAGATATGAAAAAGGGCTGATACTCCCTCTTCTTCGCTATCTATACCTTGAATGTTTTGTTTGCCATATGCTGCCCGCACAAATCTTGAGGGTGGAGTGAAATCCCCTGGAAGTCCCATTGAGCCCGATCCCTGACCAAAAGCACTTAATGGTAAGTTACTCCACTCTGTTGGCGCGAATGGCTGCGATTTAAGACCTATGTATTGTCTTAAATTTTGCAAATGCCAATTAAACTCCGGACTATTCGTCATCACTCCTAGTGGGTTGTCATACATTTTTAATCCTTCATTTGTCGGCTCCAGTACAATACAATCTCCCCATTTATCTGCCAAAATCCAATGTAGTGGTGGCGTAAGTCCTAAATCCGGTAACGGTATATCCAAAAAGGTAAGGCTATCTACAGATTTCTTTAACTCTTTGACAGAATTGAATTGTGTAAGACTCCAAGTCACAAAATCAAATGGAGCTAAATTCGTTTTATTGTCATCTATGCTTTGACTATACGTAGCGAATCCTGGAAAATAGAGTGTTGCACATGTCATACCTGCTTCATTTACTCCGTCCGCCATAATGATCCTTCCTTGATGATTAATTCCCATTCCGACCGTAGCATGTTTCGTATTAATGATTTCACCAGTTATATTATTCCACTGGTAATGTCGAGGAATGATTATTACTTCTTGATTCATATCTAATGTGAAGTCCATCGTTCTTGCAAAAAGATGCTGACCGTTTTTTGTCTCTAATGTCAAACTAGTACACATAAAGAACACCCCATTTTATGGTTTTATCTACACTTTACATAATTCCGATAAGTCTGTAAATTAAAAACCTCTTTCCTTACAAACAAATTAAGAACGTACATATAAATTACAAATAGGTTGAGGTTATCTCTAGTTTATAAATGAATTTTTAACATATAGTTGTAAAAGAAGTATATTAAAAAGGAGCGAATTGTTATAATCTGCCCCCCTCCCTCTACTTCGCTGATATTTCCAAAACAACTTTTGCACCGTACAGCTTTTTCGAATTACTTAAGTAAAGATTTCCACCGTGTTGCTTTGCAAAGCTTTTAGCAATGTATAACCCCATTCCATGGTGATCTTTGGAGTTTCTACTTTTATCTCCCCTATAAAACTGCTCTGTAGCTGAATGCATTTCCTCTTCTGTAAACCCTCTTCCCGAGTCCTCTACAATAAATTGCAGTTTTTCACTAATCATTTCCACTGAGAACATCAAGTCACCCTTTGTCGGAGAATATTCAATTGCATTCATCATTATATTCATAATTGCTCTTTTCAAAGCGGTCTCGTCAATAGGAATAAAATTTGGTATGTCCTGAACATTTTCAATTAGATTTAACTGTTTGCCTAAAACACAAATTGCACTTTCTTCTATAATATTATGAATAAAGTCTCGGAGATCTGTTTGCTTGAATTGAAGTGGAGCGCCTTCCTCACATTTCGTAATATCGAGTAAAGATTTCATATATATTTCCATCTCATCAATACTTTTCAAAATATGCTCATTACATTTCTTCTGATTTGAATCTAGCATTGATTCATTTAATAGCTCTGCATTCCCTCTCAATATCGTTAACGGCGTTTTAATGTCATGTGCCAAAGCAGCAATCTGCTCTCTTCTATTTGTTTCCATATTCCACTGTGTACGTAACGAATGATTTAATTCATCTTTCATTTTTACTAAAGAAGTTAATACTTCATTCACTTCTTTTATTTTAGATTGTTCCACTTGAAAATCTAAATCTTCCTTTTGAATTTTATCTGTTACCTTTCTCAAAATCATCATTTCCTTTGACAATGATTTACCAAAAGAGCGAGATAGAAATATCACTTCGGCAACAAATAGTAGAATAAAAAGAACAATTTCACAAACTTCCGGACTCGGTAAATACTTCTGCAAAATAGGATTTTTAAAAGTAGCGTGTAACGTATATAGAATGACACAAATATCTTTATCGCGTTCTATAATTGCATAGTAGTACGTACTGTCACCTTTTTCATCATTATGTATGTTATTCCATATTTGTCCTGCATAATCTTTATTAATACTCCCTTGTATAACGTTTCCTGAAAAATCATACAGAGCATATTTATATTGTTTTAAAATTTGATCATCTTCCTGTTCCGCTTTAACTATAGCATCTCTTTGCGACTCAATCTGTTTTTCATAATAATTTGCTGGTAAGATTATTTCTGCGTTAACTCCAACTTGGAATAGAATCATAAAAAAAGTCACTAAAGCAATCGTCCCTATTGAAAATGCAAAAATATACTGTATTAAAATCTTACTAAGGTTGACTTGCTTTTTCATTTTCTCCATTTATAACCAATTCCCCATACTGTTTCTATTGGATTCATGCCATACTTAGATAATTTATGACGGATATTTTTAATATGTTCCACAATTACTTGGTTATCACTTTCTCCCTCATAACCAAAAACATTTTCGTAAATCTTTTCTCTTGAAAATACTTGTCCATGATTCAAAGCTAGATATTCGCAAATTCCATACTCACTTTTCGTAAATGCGATAGATGTATCGTCATACCATATTTCTTTACATGACAGATGAAATGTAAGACCTGACAGGAAAAATGCATTTTGCTTTTCTCTATGCTCACGCCTTACATGCGCGGATACCCTCGCACGCAGTTCTCCAATTCCAAAAGGTTTTGTAATATAGTCATCTCCACCGAGACTAAGCCCTGTGATTAGATCCTTCTCCATTGTTTTGGCTGTTAGAAATACAATTGGACTATCAACCAAATCCCGTATTTCCTTACAAAGTGTAAAACCATCTATTTCTGGCATCATGACATCTAACAGAATTAAATCAAAATGACAAAATTTTTCCTTTGGTATAGTAAGAGGATTACTAACGGCTGTTACCTCATGACCTTCTTTCTCTAGAGCACTTTTTATAATGTAAAGGATGCCGTCTTCATCATCAATTGCTAATATTCTTGCCATATAGAATCCCTCCCCACTCTTCCATTATAATACAATTACACTTACATTTCTTTGCGTCCTTCATAAAAGGAAAACCACATAAGAGAAATAACAAATGCAATGATCGTGAAACAAACACAAATCACTGCTCCAGTTGCTGCCTCTACTGCTAAGACACGAATAGAACTAGGACTTAATTTGTATCCCAAAAAATAATTGCATAATCTCGCGCCCCATGTACATGGTATGTATTTCCAAATTACATCCCCCATCCCTGTAAGCATTAAAGCTGCCAACAAGCTTTCTATAATTCCAATCCCAATGGAAACACCTTTACTAAAGCGAAAATTTAAGAACAGATGCCATATATACATAAAGATTTGACAACTAAAAAGAATGAATGAAATTTCAACATACAAAGCAAATGGAATTTCATTTTGTCCTAACAGAAAATGAAAACCTGTCGCAAACCCAACGACTGCCAACATAGTGGAACAAAACCCACATATTAAAAGTAAACATACTTTACTAATTAACGCTTTACGTCTTCCGTATTCCGTTGATAAAAGTTCTTTAAAATTTCCTGCCAAAGCTTCCTGTTCCACGACAGAAGAACACACTATGCTAATTAGCAACGGAAAAGATATCGATAATACTTGTATATAGCCTGAAACTTTATTTATAGAATCAAATTTTGAAAAGGAATAATAACTTAAAAAAAGAGCAATACCGATGATTGGCATCGCTACATGTATCCAGAAAAAAATCGTGTGTTTCATTTTTATAAAATCAGCTCTTAATATCCTCGACAAAACCGCCATATTATTTTGCCTCCTGCTTTTCAAACCACTTTGCCGTCACATAAGTGAATAACAGGAACAACACAACAGAAATTACTATGCCTGGCAAAATCACATCGTAGGAAAGTAGTTCTGGTTTAAACGTTACACTTCCGGTTTCTGCATACAAACCATTTGGTAGTATTTTCAAAATAGGGATCATCAGTCTACTTGGATATGTGTATGGACTAATCATCCAAATATTTTTTGTTGCCAATACAACTCCAAAAATTCCATTTGCCCCTACATTCAACAGAAGCGTCGGAAATAGACCTATTTTGTTACCTAAAAACAAGCAGATTGGAATTTGCCACATAAAAGTAACGATTAAAAGAACGCTTCCTAATAGTGCATTTACCGTAGGAATGATGCGGAAATTCTCTTTATTTACTAGTAAACTAGATAACTCGATTCCACAGAAAAACAGTATGCATGAAAAACTCAAAATCCCTAAAATTAGTAATACTTTAGAAATCCACACTCGTTTTAATGAAACTGGTAACGATAAAATGGAACGATTATTCATTTTTTTATCTTTCTCCGCAAGAAGTACACAACTTAAAGAAACCATTCCCGGAAGCATCGTAATGTACCACCAGTTGTAACTAGATAATTGAAAATAATCCGCCGATAATAAAAAGGCAATTAGTATTGTAGCAAATGGAACTAGCCATATAAGTTTATTCAAAAAAGTATGTCTAATTTTAATTTTTTCAGATGCAATATATAGATTCATTTCTTATGCCTCCCTTCTATACTTTCCAGCCACTTGTACAAATAAATCTTCCAAGTCATCATTCTTATTCAATTTCCCCTGATACCCCAATACACCACCTGATATAATCCCAACATGATCTGCAATTTGACTTACTTCGCTTAAAATATGACTCGATAAAATGACCGTAATTCCTTTTCCAGGAAAGGATAGAATGAGTTTTCTTAATTCCTGAATTCCAAAAGGATCCAGTCCATTCATCGGCTCATCTAATATTAAAAATTTCGGATGGTTCAGCAATGCAATCGCAATTCCCAGTCGTTGCTTCATCCCCATAGAAAAATCCTTCGCTTTTTTCTTATCTGTATTCTCTAGCTCCACAATATGCAATACTTCATCAATCCTTGATTTAGGCAAACCTAAAACAGTCGTACGAACCTGCAGGTTTTCTCTTGCTGTTAAATTTTCATAAAGCGGAGGAGACTCAATTAAAGCACCAATAGAATGTAGATCGTGCCGCGTCCATTTATGACCATCAAAGTAAATCTCACCAGAAGTAGGTGTAAGCATGCCTGTTATCATTTTTAAAGTGGTCGATTTCCCCGCTCCATTAGGACCTAACAATCCATAGATTGAATATTTCGGTACAGAAAGCGAAATATTTTGTACGACACTTTGCTTTCTAAATGTTTTACAAAGATTTTTTGTTTCTAACATAATCTCATTCATCCTAAACTTCCTCCTCGTATATTGTAATTCTAGAATGAATGATAATTATAAGGATTCTATAAGGAAAAGAAAAAACATTGAGAGAAAAAGAAGTTTTTACATGCAACCTGTATGAAAACTATGGATTCATATAATTTTTCTATAATTGGTTACAGATGAAGAATTTATAAAAAAAGAATATCTAAACAAAAAAGAAGCGATTTATTTCATCGCTTCTTTTTATTAAATCATATTATCCCTACATAACCCTCTTAAACATCTTCTCCAACTCATAAGTAGAATGATGCACAAGAATTGGTCTTCCGTGCGGGCATGTGTATGGGTTTGTTGTTGTACGAAGTTCTTCCAGTAAAGCAAATATTTGATCGTTCGTTAAATATTGATTTGCTTTAATTGAAGCTTTACAGCTCATCATGATGGCTGCTTCTTCACGTAATTTTTTAATATCAACTTTTTTTAGTTTAACGACCTGCTCCATCATTTCATCGATAATTTCTGTTTCTTGCCCTTTTGGGAACCACGTTGGATGCGAGCGAACGATAAAGGATTGATGGCCGAATTGCTCCAAAAATAGTCCAACTTTTTTTAGTTCTTCTAGTTGCTCTTCGACACGTAAAAATTCGGTAAGAGATAAATCGATACGGTATGGTACGAGTAGTTCTTGTACTTCTTGTGCTACTCGTCCTACTTTATCACGGAAGTATTCATAATTAATACGTTCCTGCGCGGCATGTTGGTCAATCATATATAAGCCTTTATCATTTTGAGCGAAAATATATGTTCCATGCATTTGTCCAATTGGATAAAGCGGCGGTAAATCATTACCGTTCATTTCGATTTCTTCTATTTCCTGAACTTCTTCTTCTAATTCCTCTAGTTCAAAATCCTCTTCGTTACTGTCCCACGATTTCTCTTCTCGAATCGGTTCTTCCATTATCGGTTTAGTAGATGGCTGCCAACTTTGTTCTTCTCTTACGAGCGATTGTGGTGGTTGCCATTCTTGTTTTGGCGGTTGCCAAAGCTGCGCTGGCTGTTTCACAGCCTGCGGTTCTTCTTGTTTTTCATCCATGCCCGTCGGTAAAACGATCTCCGGCATGGATGGTTCTTTCGGCTTCGCATGCTCAAACTGAAACTGTTCTTGCACACTTTCATCTTTTTCTTTTTTCTTCGTTGTTACACCTGCATCTGGAATGAGCTGTATTTTTTTGAATGCTACTTGCAATGTTTCTTCGATAAGCTTTAGTAATTCTTGTTCTTTACTAAAACGAACTTCTAATTTCGCAGGATGTACGTTAACGTCAACTAGCATTGGATCCATTTCAATCGATAAGAAGCCGATTGGATATCGTCCGACTGGCAATAATGTATGGTATCCTTGCTGAATAGCTTTCATTAATACGAAATTTCGAACGTAACGACCATTTACGATTGTTGACATATAATTTCGAGATGCTCTCGTTACTTCTGGTAATGTTACATAGCCTTTAATTGTGAAATCTAAAGATTCCGCTTCAATTGGAACAAGCTTCTTTGCAACTTGAATGCTATAAATCGATGCAAGTACTTGTCTTACATCACCATTTCCTGATGTATGAAGCAATTTCTTTTCATTATGAAATAGCTTTAACGATACTTCTGGGTGTGACATTGCAATACGATACACGATATCTGTAATATTCCCAAGCTCTGTATGAATGGTTTTCATATATTTAAGACGCGCTGGTGTATTAAAGAATAAGTTTTGTACTGTAATATCTGTTCCTTTTCGGCTCGCTGTTTTCTCCTGCTTTATAATGTCTCCACCTTTAATAATAAGGTGCGTACCAGGTGCATCACCTGTGCTAGTGATTAATTCTAATTCACTAACTGAGGCAATACTCGGTAATGCCTCGCCGCGGAAACCGAGTGTTCTTATGCGAAACAGATCGTTTTCATCTTTAATTTTGCTCGTCGCATGTCGTTCAAAAGCGACGATACAATCTTCTTCTGCAATGCCGTCCCCATTATCAATGATGCGAATTTTCGATAAACCAGCTTCTTCTAAGTGGATTTCAATAGATGTACTATTCGCATCGATAGAATTTTCCACAAGTTCTTTTACGACTGAGGCAGGGCGCTCTACTACTTCCCCTGCCGCAATTAAGTTAGAGAGTTGATCATCTAGTTTGCGAATTTTACCCATCTACTTACTCATCCTTTCTTTAACTTTTTTTGTAAGCGATACAGTTCGTTCATCGCTTCTAAAGGTGTCATATCAAGTAAATCAATTTTTTTAATTTGCGTCAGTACTGCCGTTTCTTTTGCATCTAAAACTGGCTTGTCTTGTTTTTTCGAAGATTGTTCTCCACCAAAGAATGATAGTTGTGATTCTTCTTCAGTCTCTGCTTTCGTCTCTTCTATTTCTACTGGTTCTTCTTTTACAACTACAGGCTCTGGAATAACTTCTTGCGCCTGCGCTTTCACTTCTACACGCTTTGGAATAATAATTTCTTCCTGTCCTTCAAGTTGCGCTAATACTTCTTTCGCTCGAGCGATTAAGCTATCTGGAAGCTCTGCAAGTTGCGCAACGTGAATTCCGTAACTTTTATCTGCTGCCCCGTCTTGAATTTTATGAAGGAATACTACTTTTCCGTTCTCTTCAATAGCTGAAACGTGTACATTCTTCAGTTGATCTAAACTGTCTTCTAGCACTGTCAATTCATGATAATGTGTAGAGAATAACGTTTTTGCACCAATTTGGTCGTGAATATGTTCAATGATTGCTTGTGCAAGTGCCATACCATCATACGTAGATGTACCGCGTCCAATTTCATCGAATAAAATTAAACTTCTTTCTGATGCATTTGCAATGGCATTTTTCGCTTCTAACATTTCGACCATAAATGTACTTTGACCTGAAATTAAATCATCCGCCGCGCCAATTCTCGTAAAGATTTGGTCAAATACAGGTAATACTGCTTCTGTTGCTGGTACGAAACAACCAATTTGCGACATAACCGTTACAAGTGCTAATTGTCTCATATACGTACTTTTACCAGACATGTTCGGTCCTGTAATTAAAAATACATCCATATTCTCTGGCATAATACAATCATTCGGTACATACAATTTCCCGTTCAATACTTTTTCAACGACAGGATGACGACCATCTTTAATAAAGATTTCGCGCTTCGTTGTTAGTACAGGTTTTACAAACTGTTCTTCTTCACTAACTGTTGCAAAACTTTGCAGTACGTCTAATTCACTAATTACTTTCGCTAAATGCTGTAATTTCGGAATAAATACTTTTACTTCTTCACGAAGCGCTGTAAATAAATCGTATTCTAGTTGTACAATTTTTTCTTCAGCTTCTAAGATTAATGTTTCTTTTTCTTTTAGTTCATCTGTAATGAAACGTTCCGCATTAGCAAGCGTTTGTTTACGCTCGTAGCGGCCTTCTGGTAATGCTCCAAGGTTCGCTTTCGTTACTTCAATGTAGTAACCGAAAATACGGTTGTATCCAATTTTCAACGATTTAATTCCTGTAATATCACGCTCTCGTTTTTCAAGCTCAGCAATCCACGTTTTTCCGTTTTTACTCACATAGCGATATTGATCAAGCTTGTCATTATAACCATCTTTAATAATATCTCCATCTTTAATAGAAAGCGGTGGATTTTCTTGAATACTTCTTCCTAGTAATTCTGTTAAGCTCTCACATGGATCTGCACCTTGAATTAATCTCGCTGCATACGCGTTATCTAACAAACTAATCGCTTCTAAAATAGCTGGTACTTGCAGTAAAGATCGTCTTAACTGTAATAAGTCCCTTGCATTGACATTACCGAATGCAACTTTCCCTGCTAAACGTTCTAAATCATATACTTCTTTTAACTTTTCTTTTAAATCTTCACGCAAGAAGTAATCATTTACAAACGTTTCAACCATTTCTAAACGCTCTTCGATTCGTTCTTTCTGTATAAGTGGACGTTCCATCCACTGTTTTAACATACGACCACCCATAGCCGTTTTCGTCTTATCTAATAGCCATAATAATGATCCTGTTTTTTCTTTCGTTCGAAGTGTTTCTGTCAGCTCTAAATTTCGCTTTGAATGCACATCAATTTTCATAAATTGATTCGTATAATAAATTTCCACAGGCTGTAAATGATCTAATGAACGTTTTTGCGTTCTTATTACATAGTTAAATAAGCGTCCAACTGCTTTAATTAACTTTGCTTGTGAAACATTTTTCACAAGATGTTCTAACCCTTCTGGGATTGCCGTTGCATCTTCATATGAAATCGTCATTTTTAACGTTTCCGTTAACTTGTTTAGTTCATCTTTAGAAAAGGAAGAATCTACAACAATTTCTTTCGAACCAGTTGCATACACTTCTAATAAAATATCCTCTACTGAACCAGTCAATAACGTTACTGTATTTTGCCCAGTCGTTAAATCGTTACAAGCTAACGCATATGATCCATCTTCAAAATGTGTTAATGCGGCTAAAAAGTTATTTTCTTTCTCATCAATCGTACGCCCTTCCATCATCGTTCCTGGCGTAATTAATTGTACGACTTCACGGCGCACTACACCTTTAGCTGTTTTTGGGTCTTCTACTTGCTCACAAACCGCTACTTTATATCCTTTTTCAACAAGTTGTTCAATATAGTTTTTAGCCGCATGATACGGTACACCGCACATCGGTATACGTTCACTACTACCACCGTCTCGGCTCGTTAATGTAATTTCAAGTTCGTGGGCTGCTTTAACCGCATCCTCAAAAAACATTTCATAAAAATCACCTAAGCGGAAAAATAAAAAGGCATCTTGATAGTCTGCCTTAACTTTTAAATATTGCTGTATCATAGGCGTATATTGCGTCATACTTATCCTCCATAATTCTTACATAATAATCTATATTCATATATGTCACATTTCACGGACACTCTTATCTCCTATTTCAGGAGTCTTTCTTCATTATAGCACATTTCATTAGCAATCATGTTCATCTAAGCACCACTTATGTAAAGTAAAAAGCTAGGAAGAACTTCTCCCTAGCTTTCTATTACTCTTCTTCTGCATCAACGATAAAGTTCGGATCTAACTCTTCAAACTCATCATCTTCAATTTGGAAAGCATCATCTGATTCTACACAACCTTCAGGGTTTACACTTACACAAATTTTCGTTTCGCCAACTACTTCTGTTACAAATTCACGTTCTACCGTTACAACAATTTTATTACCATTTGGTGATACAAGAGCTTCTAAACAATTTGGTGGCTGAATGACACGAGCAATAATTTCTAAATCATCACCAGAAAAGTTTTTATCACGATATCCAATGCTTACTTCATCTGTGTAGTTTACACGTTCTGTTACAACTTCTGTCTTTGTATTGCCATCGAATGAATACCAAGTGTTCACATCATAGAAACCTTCAATTTCCACATGTTTTCCATTCTTTCTTGCTTCGTACGAGTGGTTAATTACCCAGCACCCTAAAATACTTGTTGGCTCATTATTCGATTCACATGTATGCGTTGACTTTGTATACTTACGTCCTTTTCCAACCACTGCTTTTGTAATAATCTCTCTAAATTCGGACATTCGTAACCCTCCTCAATCACTATTCACTTAATCATATGCGTGACAATAGCGGAATGTGTCATTCTTTTTTTGAGAAGAACTTACGTTTAATCCACTAAAAAAAGAGATGTCAATTCGACATCTCTTTAACAACCACAATTTCCTTTTTTACTTTCTACCGCTGCGCCCGTTTCACCCTTCAATACATCGCCATTAGTTGAAATTAATATTTCATCTGTTACGTTGTTAGAAATCGTACTTGCAACTAGCTGTAGTAAGTCATTTACATATGTTTGTGAAGATTTAAATTCTTGTACAACTGGGATGCTATCTAACTTATCTTGCAGGGCATCAATTTCAGCTTCTACTTTTTTCAAAGCTTCCCATTTCCCGTAATGTTGCAAGTTTACTGCTTGTTTTTGCAGTGCTTTAATTTCATCAATTGCGCGCTTCACATTTTCATTTTTATGAATTTGTGCCTCTGCTTTCTTAAAGAAATCAACTTCTTCTGTTTCAGAAATCATTTTTGCTAATTCTTTCGCTTGCTCAACAATTTCATCTTTCGAATATACTTTCATCTATTATTCCACCTCAATCGGCTCTTCAACTAATTCTCCGTTAAGAGACCAAGTTTTTGCATCCGTTACTTTTACTTTCACAAGCTGACCAATTAAAGACTTTGGAGCAACAAAGTTTACAAGTTTATTTGTACGAGTATAACCTGCAAGTACTTCTGGATTATTTTTACTCTCTCCATCAACTAACACTTCTACAATTTGACCTTTATAACGATTATTCTTTTCAATTGCCAATTTATTTACTAATGCATTTAAGCGTTGAAGACGTTCTTTCTTTACTTCCATCGGTACATTGTCTTTCATTTTTGCAGCTGGTGTACCTTCACGCGGAGAATAAATAAAGGTAAAGGCAGTATCAAACCCTACTTCACGATATAACGACATCGTTTCTTCAAATTGCTCATCTGTTTCATTCGGGAAACCGACAATAATATCAGTTGTTAATACCGCGTTTGGAATTGCTTCTTTAATTTTTCTTACAAGCTCTAAATAATGCTCACGTGAATATTTACGCGCCATAATTTTTAACATTTCTGTGCTTCCAGATTGAACTGGTAAGTGAATATGTTCTACTAAGTTGCCACCTTTTCCAAGCACTTCAATTAAGTGATCATCGAAATCGCGTGGATGGCTCGTTGTAAAACGAATACGGGCAATATCAACTTTACGGAGCTCGTCCATTAAATCGCCAAGACCGTATTCTATATCTTCAAAGTCTTTACCATATGCATTTACGTTCTGTCCAAGTAACGTAATTTCTTTATAACCATTCGCAGCTAAATGACGAATCTCTTGGATAATGTCTTCTGGACGTCTGCTTCGCTCTTTTCCGCGTGTATACGGTACGATACAATATGTACAGAACTTATCACAGCCATACATAATATTTACCCAAGCTTTAATATCACCACGACGTACTTTCGGAAGATTTTCAATTACGTCTCCTTCTTTGGACCAAACTTCAACTACCGTCTCCTTCGAGAACATTGCATCTTTTAGAATGTACGGTAATCTATGAATATTATGCGTTCCAAACACCATATCTACATGCTGATTTTTTTGCATAATTTTATTTACAACAGATTCCTCTTGGGACATACAACCACATACACCAATTAAAAGATCAGGATTTCTTCGTTTTAGTGCCTTTAAATGCCCTAGTTCACCGAACACTTTATTTTCAGCATTTTCACGAATAGCACAAGTATTTAATAATACTACATCTGCTTCTTCAGTTGAAAAGGTTGGTTCATATCCAAGTGCAGTGAAAATACCCGCCATTACTTCTGTATCGTGCTCATTCATTTGACAACCATATGTACGAATATAAAACTTTCTTCCTGTACCGAAATTGCGAAACTCTTCAGGTAAGCCAAAATCCCGTTCAATTTTAACTTCTTCTTTCCCTCGTTTTTTCGCGTCTTTTAAGGAAGGTGGTTGGTATACACTTTCAAAGTATTTACTATAATCTTTCTCTTCTTTTTTCGTAGAGGAATTCACTTGTTGACTTGCTAATCGTTGTTGCTCGTTCATCGGTAATCTCCTTTCACCCTTAACTATACACACTTTATAGTCCATTTTAATGCGCTTAGACCCACCTCAAAAATGGTTAGATAGCTTGAGAGATACTTGTCCTTTGAAACTTGAGTAATCAATCTAATCATCTATAAGAATGAAGTCTTCCCCACACAAATAGACATTCCCTTTTTGTATTTCTTTTGTCCTACTCAAAAGCATATTGCTTTATCCCTATACACATTACCATAGTATGAAGTGTTTCGCCAATTTTTACAAAGAAGAAGGCTTATCCTATTATTACATTTCCTAGTTAATGAACATGCAATTTTCATACAACGATTCATATATTATTTTACCATTCTGAATTTTCTAAGTAAATAAGACTACCTTATATTTTCACTCATAAAAAAAGGTTGCCAAATGGCAACCTCCTCTTCTTATATTACATAAATTCAGCAACAAGTTCATCAAACATTTTCTGATCCATGTTTAAATCAGATTGCACTAAAGGCTTCTCACTATAGCCTTTTACTAGTTCTTGGTATGAAGGTTGCGCTGTATTTTGATAAATTAACCCTGTTACTAATCCGTTGTTTTCCATTAATGTTTGCATAGCCATCATGCGATTAGACGAATCATATCCCTCTACTGTACTTAGTTTTGTTAAATTCTCTTTAAACCAATCGTAAGTATTTACTTTATTGTAAGTAACACATGGGCTGAATACGTTAATTAATGAAAATCCTTTATGGTTAATACCAGCTTCAATAATTTGTGTTAATTCTTTTAAATCACTTGAAAAGCTTTGTGCCACAAATGTTGCACCAGCTGTTAAAGCCATTTCCATAACATTTAGTGACGGTTCAATTGAACCTTGTGGTGTACTTTTCGTTTTAAATCCAGCTTCACTACGTGGTGAAGTTTGCCCTTTTGTTAATCCATAAATTTGGTTATCCATTACGATGTACGTAATGTCAATGTTACGACGAATAGAATGGATCGTATGTCCCATACCAATCGCAAATCCATCACCGTCACCACCTGATGCGATAACTGTTAAATCACGGTTTGCCATTTTTACACCTTGTGCAATTGGAAGGGCACGACCATGAATACTATGCACACCATATGAATTAATATAACCTGAAATACGACCTGAACAGCCGATACCAGAAATAACAGCAAGTTCATCTGGATTTAAGCCAACGTTAGCTGCCGCACGTTGAATTGCAGCTTGCACCGAGAAGTCTCCGCAACCTGGGCACCAGTTTGGTTTTACACTGTTACGAAAGTCCTTAAATGTTGCCATTTAATACAACCCCTTTTTTGCATTCGTTGTAAATCTCTTTCGGCAAGAATGGGTTCCCATCATATTTTAAAAGACTAGAAATTTTCTCACCGTTACCAAGATTCATTTTCATAATGTTAGCAAGTTGACCTGTTGCATTGTTTTCTACCACTACAACACGCTTCGCATTTTTCACAAGTGGATCGATTTCAGCTGTTGGGAACGGGTGAATTAAACGCACATGAGCATGGTTTACTTTCATACCCTCTTGTTCTAAGCGCTCCATTGCTTCTTCGATCGCACCACGAGTTGAGTTAAATCCAACAAGCAATACGTCTGCTTCTTCATGCTTAACATTTTTATAAACAGGGGTATTAAACTTCAAGTTCTCCATTTTACGGAAACGTTTGTCCATTTGATCTTTACGGTTTAATGCTGATTCAGATGGTTTACCAGTTTCATCATGTTCTACACCTGTAACATGGTGAACACCATTTTTCATACCAGGTAAAACACGTGGTGAAACGCCATCTTCTGTTACTTCATAACGCTTGAAGTATGCTTTATTTTCACGTTCTGGTAATTCCGCTTCTAAATCAAGCTTACCACGACGAATTTCCACTTTATCTAACTTAAGTGGTTCTACTGTCTGTTTCCCTAAAGAAAGCTGTAAATCTGTTAAGAAAATAACAGGTACTTGATATTCTTCAGATAAGTTAAACGCTTCTACAATATCATAGAAAGCTTCTTCCACTGTACTTGGCGCCATTACGATTTTTGGAATTTCACCGTGCGTACCGTAAATCATTGCCATTAAATCAGACTGCTCTTGTTTCGTTGGTAATCCTGTACTTGGACCACCACGTTGTGTATCAACAATTACTAATGGCGTTTCTGTAATGCCTGCTAAACCAATCGCTTCCATCATTAAAGATAGACCTGGACCAGCAGATGCAGTTAATGTACGAACACCAGCATAGTTTGCACCGATTGCCATTGTACAAGCTGCAATTTCATCCTCAGTTTGGATTACTGTTCCGCCGACTTTTGGCAATTTTTTAATTAAGTATTCCATAATTTCAGATGCAGGTGTAATTGGATATGCAGACATAAAGCGAGCACCACCAGCTACTGCACCAAATGCGATCGCATCGTTCCCAATCATAAACATGCGCTTCTGACCATCAGCTTTTTCAAGCTGCATCATGTTTACTTTCTCACCTAGTAACTCTTTCATATATTGAGAGCCGCGCTTAATTGCTTCCATGTTCTTTTGAACGACTTGCTCTCCTTTACGACCAAAGATCTCTTCAACAACATCTAAATAAGCTGTTTCATCTAATCCTAATACCGCACTTGATGCTCCAACAGCAACCATGTTTTTCATTAATGATGTGCCTAATTCTGAAGCAATATCTGTAAACGGTATCACATATAGATTTACATCTGTATTGTCAGGTATTGTCGGATTAAATTTCGCATCTGCAACTACAATCCCGCCCGGACGTAGTTCGTGGAAGTTAAACTCAATTGTTTCTTGATCAAAAGCAATTAAAATATCTAAATCATCTGAGATCGCGCGTACTTCTGTTGTACTTACACGAATTTTATTATTTGTATGGCCGCCTTTTATACGTGATGAGAAGTGGCGGTAACCGTATAGGTAATATCCTAATCGGTTTAATGCAATACAGAAGATTTCTCCTGTACTTTCAATTCCTTCACCTTGTTGGCCTCCAACTTTCCATGAAAGTTGACTAATCATCTCCTACACCCCTTTTGGCTGCATTCATTGTAGTGTATTTTTTTACAGTAATAGTTTAGCATTTTTTATGCAAATAAACTACAATGGACGCAAATTATGCCTCTTCTGATTTCCCTGAATCTTTAGTATAAAGCTATTTTGTTTTTCATTCTAGTATTAGGTCTTAAAAAAAGCAATAATATCAAATGAATTAATTCTAATTTTTCTGGATTTTTAAAACAAAAATTTTAAAAGCTTATATGTTCAACAAAATTATCATATAAAAATCGCTCTACAGTAGATGCAGCATAGTGTTTACAAAGCTCGTTCATTACATTTTCATAATCTCGATACGCTGATACATTTACAACTGTTTCTACTATCCCATCAAAATCCGAACCAAACCCTATATTGTTCTCTCCACCTAATGAACAAATATATTCGATATGTCTTACTATATCTGCTACATTCGCTTGTTTTTCATTTGTTAGAAACTGCGGTACAAAAGTGACACCGATCATGCCATTTCGCTTTATAAGAGCTTTAAGTTGTTCATCGTTTAAATTACGTGGGTGCTGACAAAGTTTCATACAATTTGAGTGGGAAGCAATAGGATTTTTTGCAATTTCAATCACATCCCAAAAACTTCTTTCATTCAAATGAGACACATCAGTCCATACATGTAACGCATTCAGTTCTTGTACAACATGTTTACCAGAAGTCGTTAAACCTGCCCCACGTGTCTCTAGCGCACCATCAGCTAATAGATTGGCATAATTCCATGTTAGTCCAAAAGAACGTACTCCTAGGCGATACAACAACCGTAATTTCATTGCATCTTTTCCAATTGCTTCGCATCCTTCTAATGTTAATATCGCTCCAATCTCGTCCTGTTTTAACATGTTCATATCATCTTTTGTCTGAATAAACTTCACACCTGGTAAGGATAAAATTTCATTATAAAAAATATCTACCATTTGCAATGCTACTTCAAATCGGTTTTCATATGCCACTGTTTCTGGCACATATATAGCAAAACATTGTATACTTCCTTTTCTGTTCTTTAACTGTTCAAATGTAATATGTAATTGCGAATCATGTTTAAAATCCTTTTTCCCTTGTGCACTCCATAACTGAAGAAGCACATCACAATGAGCATCAAAAATTTTCATTTTCATTCCTCCATTATAAAAACAACCTGTTTGCATACTGCAAACAGGTTGTTTAAACTTAACGAGGTTCTACAATTAATTTTATTGCTGTACGTTCTTCCCCATCAATCATGATATCCGTAAACGCTGGGATACAAATCAGGTCCAAACCACTAGGCGCTACAAATCCTCTTGCAATTGCTACTGCCTTTACCGCTTGGTTCAATGCACCTGCACCAATGGCTTGAATTTCTGCTGTTCCGCGTTCGCGAATAACACCTGCAAGTGCACCAGCTACAGAATTAGGGACCGACGTTGCTTTAACTTTTAATATTTCCATTCCGCGTTTCCTCCTCGTTTCTATAAAAAGTATTAGCAATTATTTCACTTTAACTTATATTCACGAGGAATGACACGTATTCCTGCTAAATTTCTGTAATTTTTCTAAAAAATTAAAAAATAATAATTTATCTAAATTTTAATAGGAATTACTCAAAAAATGGCTGATCATCATTAATTAAGATACGCTCAATTTTCTTAGCTTTTCCCGTATTAGGGTCCACATCAATTAGCACTGCACTTAATTGTGTTCTACCATTTGTCACTTCAAATCGTACTGGTAAGTTTGTTAAAAACTTCTTCAATACTGCTTCTCGGTCCATACCTAAAATTCCATCGTACGGCCCTGTCATACCAACATCTGTGATATATGCCGTTCCGCTTGGTAAAATGCGATTATCTGCTGTAGGAACATGCGTATGTGTACCTACTACCGCTGTAGCACGACCATCTACATACCAACCTAACGCTTGTTTTTCGCTTGTAGTTTCCGCATGGAAATCAACAAAAATAATATTCGTACGTTTTTTCGCAATGTTAATTAATTCATCCACTTTACGGAATGGACAATCAATTGGAGGAAGGAACGTACGTCCTTGTAAGTTAATAACTGCAACTTCTGTTCCATTACAGTTCACAAAAATAAGCCCTTTTCCTGGAGTGCCTTCTGGGAAGTTAGCTGGTCTTGCAAGATATTTTGCATCATCAATAAATTCAAATACTTCACGGTTATCCCAAGCGTGATTTCCAAGTGTAACCGCTTGTGCTCCGCATTCTAAAAAGTTTCGGTATATTTTTTCCGTAATTCCACGTCCACCTGCTGCATTTTCCCCATTAATAATGGTTACTGTAGGTGTATATTTCTTCTTTAATGCCGGTACGTATTGTTGAATCATACCTCTACCAGGAGATCCTACTACATCCCCAACAAATAATATTCTCATATGTCTTACCCTTCCTATGTACTACATTTTTTATTACTATAGCTTCAAGTAATTATCTTACAATATATTTATTATAAGTTTGTTTCACTTGTATGCTAGGTATAACTAATTTCCTTTATTTTAACCAATTCCAACACAAAAAAATAAAGTGGTGTTTCACCACTTTATTTTGCGTATTCCACTGCACGTGTTTCACGAATAACAGTTACTTTAATATGCCCTGGGTAATCCAGTTCATTTTCAATACGTTTTCGAATATCACGAGCTAAACGATGAGCTTCTAAATCATCAATTGTATCTGGTTTTACCAGAATACGAACTTCTCGTCCTGCTTGAATTGCGAAAGATTTTTCTACGCCTTCATAAGACTCTGAAATCTCTTCTAACTTTTCGAGACGACGAATATAGTTCTCAAGTGTTTCACTACGAGCTCCAGGTCTTGCAGCTGATAATGCATCTGCTGCTGCAACTAAAACTGCAATGATAGAAGTTGGTTCTGTGTCCCCATGGTGAGATGCAATACTGTTTATAACTACAGGATGCTCTTTATATTTCGTTGCGAGTTCAACACCAATTTCAACGTGGCTACCTTCTACTTCATGGTCAATCGCTTTACCGATATCATGTAATAGACCAGCACGTCTTGCTAGTTTTTCATCCTCACCAAGCTCTGCTGCCATAAGTCCAGTTAAATATGCAACTTCCATAGAGTGTTTTAAGACGTTTTGCCCGTAACTTGTACGGTATTTTAAGCGACCTAAAATCTTAATTAAATCTGGATGTAAACCGTGAACACCCACTTCAAACGTTGTTTGCTCTCCGACTTCACGAATATACTCGTCCACTTCACGTCTTGATTTTTCGACCATCTCTTCAATACGCGCTGGGTGAATACGTCCGTCCTGTACTAGTTTATCAAGAGCGATACGAGCTGTTTCACGACGAATTGGGTCGAATCCAGAAAGGATAACCGCTTCTGGTGTATCATCGATAATTAGGTCAATACCTGTTAACGTTTCTAACGTACGAATATTTCGACCTTCACGTCCGATAATACGTCCCTTCATTTCGTCATTTGGAAGATTTACAACCGAAACGGTTGTTTCAGCAACATGATCAGCTGCACATCTCTGCATTGCAAGAGATAAAATCTCTTTCGCTTTCTTATCCGCTTCTTCTTTCGCACGAACTTCACTTTCTTTTACCATTACGGCAATTTCATGAGAAACTTCACTTTCTACTTTACCAAGAATAATTGCTTTCGCTTGTTCGCGTGTCAGATTGGAAATGCGCTCTAATTCTGTTTGTTGCTTTTGAACTAACTCTCCCACTTTGCTTTCCAACTCTTCAATCTGTTGTTGTCTCGCTACAAGAGAAGCCTCTTTCTTTTCTAACTGTTGCTCGCGTTTATCGAGCGTTTCGTCTTTACGATCAAGGTTCTCTTCTTTTTGCATTAAACGATTTTCTTGTTTTTGTAATTCGCTTCTACGGTCACGAATTTCTAATTCAGCTTCTGTACGAAGTGTATGAATTTCATCCTTTGCTTCTAAAAGCGCTTCTTTCTTAAGTGCTTCAGCCTCACGATTCGCTTCGTCTAGAATACGTTTCGCTTCATTGGCTGCACCATTAATCTTCGCTTCAGCAATAGACTTTCGAACAAAAAAGCCAACAACTGCACCGACTGTTGCAAGCAAAATGGAGATGAGTATCCAAACTGTACTACTCATGATTTCACCTCCCCTTGCTATGAATGAAAAAAGACTGTCGGCATGTACATTGAATACCAACATACAGCAAAGACCGTCGTCCCGCTTTTTTAAGGGACTTTCTTCATTTCACAATTAAAATGTCATATTATTATTTCGGCAAGATTTAAGTCTTACTCCGAATATTACTTCTCTTCTTGAGAAGAGTGTTTCGTATATAAGAAAAAATATACATTCTCATTGTATCTATCGCAATTTTCATTGTCAAGCGTTGTCTACTTTTACTTTCTTTACCTTCAGCTCTAATTTATATAGGAATTTAAAAAGCAGAGAGTATATTATCCTGGAAAACCTTAGTAAATTCCAGTTTATTCATGTAAAACACGCATATATCCCTCTGTACACATACTGTTTTAGATGGATTAAATATTTTATCTCCAACGATATACAACGCTTTCATAATGATACAAAAATAAAAGACACGAAGCCGTGTCTTTTATCCCACTTTAATCAAGAAGACTTGGATCTTCCATATCTTCAGCACCTGAATCTTCGCTAATTCCGTGATGCTCACGAATAAAGAAGGCAATTTCTTCTCTTAAATCCGTATTTTCTTTTAAGAACTGCTTCGAATTTTCACGACCTTGCCCTAAGCGTTCTTCATTATAAGAGTACCAAGCACCGCTCTTTTGAACGATATCAAGTTCAGAAGCCATATCTAAGATTTCACCTTCTCTTGAAATACCTTCTCCGTACATAATATCAACTTCCGCAACACGGAATGGTGGTGCCACTTTATTTTTAACTACTTTTACTTTTGTTTTATTACCAACAATGTCGTTACCTTGTTTTAATTGCTCCGCACGACGTACTTCAAGACGAACAGTTGAATAGAATTTTAACGCACGACCACCTGGAGTTGTTTCTGGGTTTCCGAACATAACCCCAACTTTTTCACGAATTTGGTTAATAAAGATTGCGATTGTTTTTGATTTATTGATTGCACCTGAAAGTTTACGAAGTGCTTGAGACATTAGACGAGCTTGTAAACCTACGTGTGAGTCACCCATGTCTCCTTCAATCTCAGCTTTTGGTACAAGAGCTGCTACAGAGTCAATTACGATAATATCAACCGCACCACTTCGTACAAGTGCTTCTGCGATTTCTAAACCTTGCTCCCCTGTATCAGGTTGTGATAATAGTAATTCATCGATATTAACACCTAATTTTTGTGCATATACAGGATCCATTGCATGCTCCGCATCGATGAATGCTGCTTGTCCACCTTGACGCTGCACCTCTGCAATTGCATGTAATGAAACTGTTGTTTTACCTGAACTCTCAGGTCCATAAATCTCGATAATACGGCCACGTGGGTATCCGCCTACCCCTAATGCCACATCAAGTGCTAAAGAACCACTAGAAACTGTAGAAACTCTACGCTCCGCTTGTTCTCCTAATTTCATAATTGAACCTTTACCGAATTGCTTCTCTATTTGTTTTAACGCCATATCTAATGCCGCTTGACGATCACTCATTCAAAATTCCTCCTTAACTGAATTGCTAATCTTATTATACCTATTTTCAATTCAATTTGCCAACAAAAATCGAACATTTATTCGATTTTTTTATTTTTCATTAAATATAACCACATTTAACCATTAAAAAAAGCTAAAAGAGACTTATATCTCTTCTAGCTTTTTATACAAATGATAAAATCCATATTTTGCTGAGCGTTCCCTAATTTGTTGACGACTTCCGCTTAAATTTAGAGGAAAGACTACAGTTGGTTCATCTTTAATCGCCAATCCAACAAATACAGTTCCCGGCTCTTTATGTTCTGAAGCATCTGGTCCTGCTACCCCAGTGAAACTAATTCCGATATCCGCTTTTAATAATTCTCTAACATTTTCAGCAAGATAACGAGCACATTCTTTACTAACTGCACCGTCAGTAGACAAGACTTCCTCAGGTACATGTAATACATGTTGTTTCACATCATTATGGTAACAAATGACACCGCCTTTAAATACGGAAGACACACCAGCGTTTTCTGTTACTTGATTACCAAAGAGACCACCTGTTAAACTTTCCGCACACGCTAAAGTTAATCCTTTTTTCTTCAATAACTCTATCGCCTTATAATGTAGAAACTCTTGGTCATACCCGTAGAAAAATTCTCCAACTCTTTCTAAAATCAAATCTTCCACATGCTGAATGAGTTTCTCCGCTTCATGAGCATTTTGATGTTTAGCCGTTAAACGTAATGTCACTTCTCCATCATTGGCAAGCGGGGCGATTGTCGGATTCGTTTGTCCATCAATTAAATCTTGAACTTTCACCTCTAATTGAGATTCCCCAATTCCGAAAAAGCGAAGCACGCGAGAATAAATGTTTTCTCCTGTTGTAAAGTTACGTAAAAAAGGCTCCACATAACTTACATACATCGGCTTCATTTCTTTCGGTGGTCCTGGTAATAAAATATAAACTTTTCCGTTCTTATTTAATCCCATACCAGGTGCCATACCATGATCATTTGCAAATACAGTCGCTCCATCCAAAACGAGCGCCTGCTTTTTATTATTCTCCGTGAACTCTCGACCTGTTCGCTTAAAGTAATCGCTTATTGATGCTAATGCCTTTTCATCATATACAAGCTCTTCCGCTAAGCTAGACGCTATTGTTTCCTTCGTTAAATCATCTTTTGTCGGTCCTAATCCACCTGTGAAAATGAGCATATCCGCACGTTCTTCTGCAACTTCAATCGCCTGCTGCAGTCGCTTGTTATTATCACCAACTACAGTATGGTAGTACACGTTAATTCCAATTGAAGCTAACTTTTCAGACAAAAACTGGGCGTTCGTATTTGCAATTTGTCCAAGTAATAATTCTGTTCCAACCGCAATAATTTCAGCGTTCATCCCAATTCCCCCATAAACTTCTATTTTGAGTTTACAAAAGCAGCTCTATTTTTCCAGAAATAATCCCATCCTGAAATAACAGTAAAAATTAATGCAATCCATATAAAGATATCAGCAACTGGAATATGGATTAAATTTAAAGGTACATCGTGTAATAAATATGCCGCAATCGCGATGATTTGTGTCCACGTCTTAATTTTCCCTAGCTGATTTGCCGCAACTACTTCCCCTGTTCCAGCAAGTACAAGACGTAAACCAGTGACCGCAAACTCACGGCTTATAATGACAATAACGATCCAAGCAGGTACGTATTGCATCTCAACTAACGTGATAAGTGCCGCTGAAACAAGTAATTTATCAGCTAACGGGTCAAGGAACTTCCCTAAATTCGTTACAAGATTATACTTTCTTGCGTAATGTCCATCAATCCAATCTGTAGCCGAAGCAACAATAAAGATAAGCGCTCCTATTAAATGTTGAATTGGTAAATCAACATCACCAATTGTGTATGAACCCCAATCAAAGGGCGTTAACATAATTACCATAAAAATTGGAATTAAGCAGATTCTAGATATTGTAATTTTATTTGGTAAATTCACAGCTATTCCTCCATCATATCAAAAACATTTGTTCATTGAAAAAAGTCATCGAAGCGATGACTGTTATTGTGCAGGTTGCTCTATCCCTAGATTTTTAATCAAGAATTTTTGATGATAATTCTCTTCTGGATTCAACGGGAATGTAACCACTTGGCCATTTAATTTAAATTCAACATTCGGTGCACTTCCTATATTAAGGTTTACCACTTTCGCTGTTGATAAATCATATTTTTGAGTTTGACCTTCCTCTATTGTTCCACTAAAGATATCATTTCCTGCCTCATTTTTAATACCTACATAACTTGCACCTTTTGTTGTAATTTCTAATTCTAACGTTTTATTGTTATGAATTTCCAAAGTGGACTCCTTACCAGTTGTCCCAACTACTTTGATTTCTTGTTGTCCTGTTGGTTGCGCTGGTTGTTCTTCTTTCTTTGGCTCTTCTTTTTTCGATTCTTCTTTTTTTGGTTCCTCTTTTTTCGGCTCTTCCGCTTTCACTTCATCTTTCTTCGTATCTAACGGAGAGTTTTCCGCTTTTTTAACTTCAATTTTCTCACTTTGAGCATTCGGAACCTTCTCATCACCTTTTCCAGTTAACGCTTGGAAAATAAACCAAATTACCACTCCAACTGCGATTACTAGCAGCGCAACTAAGATTTTCGGCATATGATCTGCAATTGGCCATGATGAAGATTTCTGCATTGTTTCTTGTGTTTTTTGTCCGGTTGACACTTGTGGAACGTCGCGTTTTTCAGATTGTGGTATCGTACTCTGATATTCTACAAGCAGTTCCTCTCCATTTAATCCAACCGCATCTGCGTATTGTTTAATGAATGCACGCGCATAAAAAGCTCCTGGCAATACATCATAATTGCCTTCCTCAATTGCTACTAAATGGCGTTTTTGAATTTTTGTAATCTCATGCAGCTGATCAATAGACAAGCCTTTCGTTCCTCTTGCTTCTTTCAGCTTTTGTCCTAATTCTGTCACTACTAACACCTCAATATTTCTTTAAAAGTCAAACATAGAGAAATTATTTTGCGTACCTTGCTCAATTTCATCTACTAAATTATATTGAATTTCTTCATCATAATCGTTACGCAACTCGATAATATAATCAAAATCATCCAATGTGTATTCTGACTGACTCACAAATACGTCAGGATGTTCCACAACTTTCGTTGCAGGCAATCTCATAATTTCACGAACAAGCTGCCAATGCCTTTCGTTAGCACGCTTTGTTGACACGATTCCATCTAAGATGAAAATATTGTCGTCGCTATACTCATCTTCAATCAATTGACTACGAACAGTTTGCTTAATAAGAGTAGACGATACAAATAACCATCTTTTATTTGCACAAACACTTGCGGCAACAATGGATTCTGTTTTTCCAACACGAGGCATTCCTCGTATACCAATTAGCTTATGGCCTTCTTTTTTCATTATTTCAGCCATAAAGTCTACAAGTAACCCTAATTCATCACGCACAAACCGAAATGTCTTCTTATCATCTGCATCTCGTTGTATGTACCTACCATGTCTAACCGCTAGCTTATCTCTTAGCTTTGGCGGACGATATTTCGTTACCGTTATGTTATCCATCGTATTTAAAATTGATTCTAGTCTAGAGATTTGCTCTTGATTATCACACATAAGGAGTAATCCACGCCTTGCATTATCTACACCATTAATTGTGACAATATTAATGCCGAGCATACCGATTAACGAAGAAACGTCACCAAGCAAGCCAGGTCGGTTTTTATGTATTTCATATTCAAAATACCATTCAATCATCCAAGATCACTCCCCTTGCTTACTTTACACCTACGTACTATATTATATGATTTCACCTTAATAGGGAAGCTAAATGTATAATCTATCCCTTTCAATTATTATACAAAAAAAATAGAGAGGAGAATCCCCTCTCTATTTTTTACTTATGTTGTACAAACTTTACCATTAAGTTTGCGATTGTATGTTGCTCTTGTTCGTCAGCAACTTTCCAAAGTTCAGCTAATAATTTCTCTTGATCGTTGCGTGCTTCTACTTCATTTGCTAAATAATCACCAACACGAAATGCCATATCTGATACAGCACCACCATCAAGACCTTTTCCTTGCGCTTGTTCTAAACGTTCTCCTAAAAAGCTCTTCCATTGATCAAAGTTATCTAAAACTGACATGTGTAAGCACCTCACTACTTAGTAATAGAATCATGCTTAATTTGTACAGTTTTTCATTTTTTATGTAAGAAATTTTTAGCAATGCCACCCGCCATTTACTCCAATAATTTGTCCAGTTATATAAGATGCACCTGGTGATACGAGAAATGACACAGTTTTTGCTACTTCTTCCGGTAATCCTAATCGTCCTAACGGAATCTCTTCCGCAATTTCATTCTTATCCTCTTCTGAAAATACGTTTAACATTTCCGTTTCAATTGCACCTGGCGCCACCGCGTTCACTCTTATTCCACTTAATGAAACCTCTTTTGCTAAAGCTTTCACATATGAATTTTGCGCACCTTTTACCATCGAGTAAAGAACTTCACATGACGCGCCAATTTGTCCCCATATAGACGAAACAAGTACAATATTACCGCTTCTGCGTTGAATCATAGATGGCAATGCCATCGATAATAATTTATAGATACTCTTCACTTGAAGTTCTACCATATCATTCAATTCATCGTTCGTTACATCTGTTACGAGTCCAAAAATACTCTTCCCAGCTGCATATACGATAACATCAAGAGGATGTTCAATTTGTTTCCACAATTGCTCTGCTCCATCAGTAGAAGCTAAATTTGCTTGAACAGGAATTACTTCACCCCATTCTTTCTGCAACTCATTCACTTTCTCTTCACTGTTATTATAATGAACATATACTGTATATCCATCTTGAATTAATTGTTTCGAAATAGCAGAGCCAATCCCTCCGCTCCCTCCAGTTACTAATGCATACTTTTTCATACAATTCCTCTCTTATCTCAACAAAATCTTTTTTCTACAAATAAATAATACCCTCATCTTACAATTTATCAATGATAAGATGAAGGTATTATTATAAAATCTTTTATTTTTTCGGTAAAACCTGGCAAACACTCATTTTTTCTTCTGATAATAGTAATTTGGCTACTTCTTGTAAATCTTGAACAGTTAAACTTTCTAATACAGTCAATGCATCAAACAGACTCGACTCATTAAACGCATATCGTGTAAATTGATTTGCAATATATTCCAGTGAATTCAAGGAACGTAAAAAGCCGCCTATTTTCTTTTTCTTTACTCGTTCTAATGCCGCCTCATCTAATTGATCATAATTTGTATTTAATAAAATACCTTTCAAACGCTCTTCCAGCTCATCAGGTTGCTTCGTATCGCCGCCAACCATTGCAAAAGCGAAGTTATTCTCTTCCGTATAATCATATGAGAACGAATCATCAATGAGTCCTTCGTTATATAAAGATTCGTAATGAACGGAGCTTTTTCCAAATAAATAATCTAGAAGTAACGTAAGCGCAATTTCTTGTTTTAAAAGGGCTTCCCCTTTTTCTTTTAAGTTTGTCGCTTTAATACCAACTAAACATTTCGGAGTTTGTACAGGCATTGAAATAATTTTCTTCTTTTCATTTACCGCATCTGGTTCTTCTTCAAATGAACGTACTATTTCTGGTTGGTTTTTGTAATCTTTTTTTGCTTGATTTTCACGTATCAAATCCATCGTTTTCTCTGGATCAATTGCACCTACAACAAACATCAACATATTACTTGGATGATAAAATGTTTCATAACATTCATATAGTAGGTCTTTCGTAATTTTACTAATAGACTCGATTGTACCTGCAATATCAATTTTAATCGGGTGCTTTACAAACAAGCTATCAATTAATCCAAAGTATAAGCGCCAATCTGGATTATCTTGATACATTTGAATTTCTTGCCCAATAATACCCTTCTCTTTTTCAACTGTTTTTTCAGAGAAGTAAGGCTCTTGTACGAAATTTAACAATGTATTTAAATTTTGTTCTACATTTGATGTACACGAAAAAAGGTAAGCTGTTCTTGTGAAAGATGTGAAAGCATTTGCCGATGCCCCTTGTTTACTAAACAATTGGAACGCATCATGATCTTCTTTTTCAAATAGTTTATGCTCAAGAAAATGAGCAATCCCATCCGGCACACGAATCATTTCTTCTTTACCTAGTGGTACGAATGTATTATCCACAGAACCATATTTTGTCGTAAACGTTGCAAATGTTTTATTAAATCCTTGCTTCGGTAAAATATATACATCTAATCCATTAGGAAGTTTTTCATAATAGAGTGTCTCTTTTAATTGCTCATAAACAATTTTCTCCATTTATTCTCCCTCCGTTCCGTGTAAAAAGTAAATTGTATCTAATTCAATATTTTTAGCAACTTTCACAATCTCTTCTTTCGTCACACTTTCAATACCTGTAAGCCATTCTTCAACCGGACGCGTACGATCTGAAATAATACCATGATACAGCATTTCCACAAATCCACGCGGTGTATCAATTGCTTCTAATATTTGATTTCGAATAACACTTTTCGTTTGATGCATCTCTTCTTCAGAAAAATCACCATTTTGCATTGCAAGCATTTGCTCTTTAATAATCTCAACCGCTTTTTCATAATTTTTCGCTTCGATTCCTGACATGACAAATAATAAACCTTTATGACTTTCAAAGCGAGATGCTGCATAGTACGCTAAACTATTTTTTTCACGAACATTAACGAATAACTTCGAATGAGAAAATCCTCCAAACAATCCATTAAACAATTGCAGCGCAAAATAATCTTCGTCTTTATACGTAATAAATGTACGATATCCGATGTGTAATTTACTTTGTTTTAATTCTTGTTTTTCCACAACTTCTTTTTCTTTATTATTTCTCTTATGAAGAAGTACATTTCTTTCCCTCACAGGACGTGCTGAAATAGAAAAATACTTACTTACAAGATCAACTGCGTTTTCTGAAATATCACCAATAATGTATAGGTCCATTTCATCTTCCGCTAACACTTTTTGATAATATTGATACAAACTTTCATTTGTAATAGAAGAAACACTCTCTTTTTTCCCATTTGCGCTTAAACGATACGGTTCTACTTTGCACATTTCTTCAATTAAACGCTCGTTTGCATAACGCATTTTATCATCATACGTCGCTTCAATTCGTTGTAAGAGCGCTCTCTTTTCACTTTCTACAATAGAAGGCAGAAAACCATTCCCCTCTTTCGCTGGATGTAAAACGATATCCGATAACATAGAAAGCGCTTTTTCAAATAACGGTGGTGCATCATGTAAATATACTTCATTTGCAATGTCTACATAAATAGAGATGATATGATCTTCTCCTTTTTTACTTACATCTACTGCCAAAGAAGATCCGTATAATTCTTCTAAATATTGACGAAGACGAATTACAGAAGGAAGCTTTTCTGTCGCACTTTGCAATACGTATGGCAATAGGGCACGTTCTGTCACCGTCTCCTCATTTAAAGGTGCTTTCAAACGAAATACAAATGTATTTGTTTTATATTTATCAGTTGGAATAATATGTACTCGTAAACCACCTAACTCATGTAACTGTTGTTCCATCAGTTTCATTTATAGCCCTCCTTTACGTATATAGGAATATTCCTCTTCAATATACAGTTTTTAGAAATGAAAAATCAACTTTTCTTCCTCACTATACTTACATTAGGCCCTTTCTAAAAACTGTAATATGTAAGGAACATAGTAAAATTCCGTATTAAATATAGTCTATGTAAAAAAGCCCGCACTAATGTGCGAGCTTTTTTTATACTTATCGTTTTCCTTTTTCATAAGGAGTTCCTAATGCTTTTGGAGCTTCAGAACGACCTACAAAACCAACAAGCGCTAATATTGTGAATACATACGGCAATATCGTTAAGAATACACTTGGAATTTCTTTTAGTACTGGAATTGTACCGCCTGTTATTCCTAATGATTGAGCAAATCCGAAGAACAGAGCCGCTCCAAGAGCACCGAGTGGATTCCATTTACCGAAAATCATTGCTGCTAACGCCAAGAAACCTTGTCCAGTAATTGTAGCACCTGAGAAGTTACCAGAAATCGACATAGCGAAGACCGCTCCACCAACTCCTGCAAACATTCCAGATATAGCAACTGCAATATAACGCATTTTATATACGTTAATCCCCATCGTATCCGCTGCCATTGGATGCTCACCAACCGCACGAAGACGAAGACCGAACGGCGTTTTATAAATGATATACCAAACGACAAACGCTAAAATAATAGCAATATATGATGTTAACGGTACATTAGAGAAAAAGATTTTTCCGATTACCGGAATATCCGAAAGACCCGGAACATCGATTTTTTCAATGCGGTATTGAATGAAATCAGTTTGTCCTTTGCCAAAGATTTTCTTAATCGCAAATACTGTTAAACCAAGTGCTAAGAAGTTAATTGCTACTCCGCTCACTACTTGATCTGCACGGAATGTAATGGATGCTACTGCGTGAAGAAGTGCAAACAATCCACTACCAATTGCTGCAAATAATAATGCAATCCAAGGAGTCATCGATCCCCACGTATCACCCATTAATAACGTTGTAACAATACCAATAAATGCACCAAATAACATTAAACCTTCTAACGCTATATTTACAACTCCAGAACGTTCACTGAACACTCCACCTAACGCCGTAAAAATAAGTGGCGCTGCCGTATATAACGTACCCGTCACAAGAATGGCTAAAATATCTAAAAAGCTCATTTATTTCCCCTCCTTGCTCATGCGTGTAAGTGCCCAGCGTAAAACATAACTGCACGCTACAAAGAAAATAATACATGCAATAATAACGTTAATTAACTCCGAAGGTACATCTGCTTCGAAATTCATTTGTGGTGCTGCACTTTTCAAACCACCAAACAGTAAAGCTGCTAATAGTATACCAAATGGATTATTTCCGCCTAAAAGTGCTACCGCAATCCCATCAAATCCAATACCAGTAAACGAAGACATTGCTGTCATACTTTGGAATGTCCCTAATCCTTCCATAGCTCCACCAATTCCTGCAAAAGCACCAGCAATTGTCATTGATAATACAACATTACGCGATACTTTCATTCCTGCGTATTGAGAGGCATTTTGGTTAAAACCAACCGATTTTAATTCATACCCTAACGTTGTTCTATCTAATAAGAACCACATTACAATCGCAATGATAATAGCCACAACAATTCCCCAGTGTAAACGAGATCCATCTGTCAATGAAGATAACCAATCAGAAGCTAACGAAGCACTTGCTTGTACGTCATAAGATTTTTCATTACCTTCGTGGATAAAACGTTTAATAAGATCATACGTAACATAAAGTGCAATGTAGTTCATCATAATTGTAACAATTACTTCATTTACTTTAAGTTTCCCTTTTAAATATCCAGGTATAAAGCCCCATAAACCGCCGACAATTGCCGCCACTAAAATAGATAACGGAATATGCAAAATTGCTGGTAACGACACTGCATATCCAAACCAAACAGCAGCGAGCCACCCAACTAATAACTGTCCTTCCACCCCAATATTGAAAAGACCTGTACGAAATGCAAATGCTACTGAAAGACCAGCTAATACAAGCGGAATCATCGTACGCAACGTCTCACCGATAGCTTGTGGATTGCCAACCATCCCTTCCCAAAGCGCGGCATATCCAACAATTGGATCATATCCACTAACTAACATTACAATGGCACCAACAAGTAAACCGAAAACTACGGATAACACAGGTACTAAAATATTAATTGTTCGTTCTGTTAAAAATTTTTTAGCCATTTGTGTTCACCTTCTCTTTCCCTGTCCCGCCGGCCATTAATAATCCAAGCTGTTGTTCATTTGTTTCTTTCGCATCCACAATTGCTACAATTTTCCCTTCATATATAACAGCCACTCGATCGCTTACATTTAAAATTTCATCCAGTTCTAAAGATAAAAGCAATACTGCCTTACCATTATCTCTCTGCTCAATTAATTTTTTATGAATAAATTCAATCGCACCTACATCTAAACCACGTGTCGGCTGTGCTGCAATTAGTAAATCTGGATTACGATCTACCTCACGTGCAATAATTGCCTTTTGTTGGTTTCCACCAGATAGAGCGCGTGCTAACGTTTGTTCACTAGGTGTACGTACATCAAACTGTTCAATAAGTGCTTTCGCTTTTTCTGTAATTTTACTAAAATTTAAAATCCCTTTCTTTGAAAATGGATTTTTATAGTATGTTTGTAAAACAATATTGTCCCGAACAGAAAAATCGAGAACAAGCCCGTGTTTATGACGGTCTTCAGGAATATGACCAATCCCCTCTTCTGTTATTCTTCGAACAGGCCAATTCGTTATTTCTTTTCCTTTAATTGCAATAGAACCTGACTCAACTTTTCGTAAACCAGTAATCGCCTCTATTAATTCACTTTGACCATTTCCATCAATCCCTGCAATCCCAACGATTTCTCCTGCACGAACAGTTAAGTCAAGGCCTTTTACAGCAGGTAACTTGCGCGTATCATGAACAATTAGGTTTGCAATAGATAGTACTTCTTCCATTGGTTTAGCTTCTATTTTTTCTGTTTTAAAATTCACTTGACGTCCGACCATTAACTCTGCAAGTTTATGCTCATCCGTTTCCGCTACATCAACAGTACCAATCCCCTTACCTTTACGAATAATTGTACAACGATCGCAAACTTCCATAATTTCTTTCAACTTATGTGTAATAAGGATAATAGATTTCCCCTCTTGCACAAGCTTTTTCATAATTTGAATCAACTCATGAATTTCTTGAGGAGTTAACACCGCGGTTGGCTCATCAAATATTAAAATCTCAGCACCACGATAAAGAGTCTTTAATATTTCAACCCTTTGCTGCATCCCAACAGAAATATCTTCAATTTTCGCATGTGGATCAACAGCCAAACCATACTGTTCAGATAATTGCTTAATTTCTTTTGCCGCTTCTTCAACAGCAATTTTCCCGTTTTCCTTCGGCTCATTTCCAAGAATAATATTCTCTGTAACTGTAAAATTATGAACAAGCATAAAATGCTGATGGACCATCCCAATACCAAGGTCATTTGCTATATTCGGATTTGTAATTTTTACAGGTTTTCCTTTAATTTTAATTTCACCTTGTTCTGGTTGGTACAAACCAAATAGTACATTCATCAATGTGGATTTCCCTGCACCATTTTCTCCAAGTAAAGCATGTATTTCTCCCTGTTTTACTTGCAGCGTAATATCGTCATTCGCTACAATGCCTGGGAATACTTTTGTAATATTGTTCATCTCAATTACGTATTCCATTTTGTTCCTCCTTTTAGCAGGGAACACTCCCTAATTACACTCTATTAAAAGTATTTTTATATATGCAAAGGTTAGTTCTACGAACTAACCTTTGCTATTTCTCTATTATTATTTCTTTAGAGAAGCTTCATATGTTTTATATTCTTCATCAGTTGCAGGGACTTTAATTTCACCGTCAGTGATTTTCTTCTCAAGCTCTTCTACTTTTGTTAAGATTTCTGGATTTACTTTTTTCACATTGTCAGTAGTTTTCGCAATACCAACACCGTCATCTTTTAATCCGAATTCTTCTACTTTACCGCCTTTTAATTTACCGTCTTTCGCTTCTTGTGCTACTTTTGCTACTGCAATATCAACACGTTTTACCATTGATGTTAAAGTTACGTTTTCAGGCATACCTTCTTGATTTTGGTCACGGTCAACACCGATTACCCAAACGTTTTCACCTTTTTTCTTACGGTTTTTCGCTTCTGTGAATACACCGTTACCAGTTGCACCTGAAGCATGATAAATTACGTCAACTCCACCACCGTACATTGCTGAAGCTAATACAGAGCCTTTTTCTGGTTTATCAAATGCATCAGCATATTGTGATACGATTTCGATATTTGGATTTACTGCTTTTGCACCAGCTTTAAAGCCTGATTCAAATTTTGTAATTAATGGGCTTTTTACACCACCAACAAACCCAACTTTATTTGATTTTGTCGTCATCGCTGCTACAGCACCAACTAGGAATGAACCTTCATGGTCTTTAAATGTAATACTTGTTACGTTTGGCTTCTCTACAACTGTATCTACAATCGCAAATTGCTCTTTTGGATATTGTTCAGCTACCTTTGCAATTGATTTTTCCATTAAGTAACCAATACCAAATGTTGTGTTATAATGATCTTTCGCAAACTTCGTTAAGTTCGGGATATAATCAGCATCTTTACTTGATTGAAGATAACGATATCCTTCATTTTTCTTTAAATTATTGTCTTTACCGAATTTCGTTAAACCTTCCCAAGCTGATTGGTTAAATGATTTGTCATCAACGCCCCCAACATCCGTAACCATACCAACTTTAAACTCTTTTTTGTCGCTACTCGCTTTATCCGAGTTACCACATGCACCTAACACCGCACTTGCTGCTAATGTTAATGATAATAAAAGACCTGTTTTTTTCTTCATACTAGAAACCCCTCCTGAAATGATTTGTCTATTTTTTATACGCTGCTGTCCCTAACTTCTTGCTGTCACCTCCCTAAAAAGGAACTTACCTACATACGTTTTCTTAGTACGTGGAAGCTAAACTTATCAGCTCTAAAGTAATTGATAGAATATAAGATTGGCTCATCATTTTGATCATAGTGCATTTGTTTTAATACTAGCAGTGCCGTTTCCGGTTCACATTCCAAAATCGGTGAGATTTTCGGATGATAGCCAATTGGCTCAATATGAGCAACTGCGTATGTGATACGTTTGTGCGTATTGTTATGTATCACTGTAAGCAATGATTCTTCGTTGTATCCCGATAAATCTGGCAAGATTTCTTTTGCAAGTTTATCGATACAATATACAACAGGTTCCCCATCTGCTGTACGCACACGCTCAATCATCACTGCATTAAAACCATCTTCACTATTAAACTTCTCTTTTTCTTCTTCTGTTAAACTTGTTGTAGATGATGATAAAAAGATAGTTCCTGGTGTTTTCCCCACACTAGAAATCATATCTGTAATACTAGAAAGTTGTTCAATCCCAGAAGAAAATAGCGGTTTTGCATTTACAAATGTTCCTACACCATGTCTACGAATGACAACATTTTCTTCTTCTAAAATACGCAGCGCTTCCCTTAAAGTCGCTCTACTTACGCCAAGTTCTTTCGCTAAATCAAACTCTGATGGCAACTTTTGTCTTTCTTTGTAAGCCTCATCTTTAATCTTTTCTTTGATGTGATCAATCACCCGTAAATATAGGTGACGACTATCGGATTTTACTGACATAAGACTCCCCCGCATTTCAATTATTCGACCTCTGATGTAAGACTTCTTTTCTCTTTTTTCAACTTACAACATAATAAAAATTGCTAAATACTAAAAATAAGCATAATTGTCGAATAAATATTAATAATTTTTTTTAAAAAATTTTCACTCTTTACTGCATAAAAAAAACTTTGCACCATAAACATTCCTCATAGCGAGAAAAAGTTCGGCACAAAGATCTCTTACATCCTTTGTTACACACTTTTCCCCTCATAGTCTAGCAATTCATGGTTGCCAGGTAGAAACTTATGGACCTTATCTCCAAGATTATATGAGGCAGTGATTCTTTTCGAAGTAATCTTACCACTTGCTCCCATACTTGTCAACAAAATTTAACATTTTTCTACATGAAATATCGAACATTCACAAAAAACCACACCAAAGTATTCGTATTCTAAAGAACCACCTTAAATGTAAGCCCTTTCTTTATCGCTGGATATAGTATATAACAAAACCAGCATATAAAAAAGCCTAATTGTAAAAACAATTAGGCTTTTTTTATGAACTTTTTTCTTGTACATCATTAATGAGCACTTCTCGTGGTTTACTACCTTCATAAGGACCTACTACACCATTCATTTCCATTGCATCAATTAAACGGGCAGCACGCGTATAACCAACTCTAAACCTACGTTGCAACATAGAAACAGAGGCTGTTTGCATTTCCACTACGAGCTGAACTGCTTCATCATATAATTCATCTTCTACTTCCTGCTTCGTATCAGGAACATCTTGCGGGATCATATCTTCTTGATATTGCGCTTTTTGCTGACCAATAACATATTCTACAACTCTCTCAACTTCATCATCTGATAAAAACGCACCTTGTACACGTACAGGCTTCGATGCACCAATTGGTATAAATAGCATATCTCCACGACCTAGCAGTTTCTCTGCACCACCGCCGTCAAGAATTGTACGAGAATCTGTTTGAGAAGAGACAGCGAATGCAATACGTGATGGAATATTCGCTTTAATAACTCCCGTAATGACATCAACTGACGGACGTTGCGTTGCAATAATTAAATGAATACCGGCAGCACGAGCCATTTGCGCTAGACGCATAATCGCATCCTCTACATCCGACGAAGCAACCATCATTAAATCTGCTAACTCGTCCACAATTACGACAATATAAGGTAATTCCGGTTGTTTCGCTTCTGATTGATTATTATGCTCTTTTATATAATCATTATATCCTTCAATATTTCGCGTGCCACTATGAGCAAATAACTCATAACGGCGCTCCATTTCACTTACAACTTTTTTCAATGCTTGCGATGCCTTTTTCGGATCCGTTACAACTGGTGTTAACAAATGAGGCACACCGTTATATACATTTAACTCTACCATTTTCGGATCAATCATCATTAATTTTACTTCATGTGGTTTTGCACGCATTAAAATACTAACAATAATACCGTTAATACATACACTTTTCCCGCTACCTGTCGCACCTGCCACTAGCAAATGGGGCATTTTATTTAAGCGGGCTAATACAGCTTCACCTGTAATATCTCGTCCAAGCCCTATTAACAACTTCTCTTCCGGATGATTGTTAGCTTTAGAATCAAGAACTTCTCTAAGCGTTACCATGGAGACTTCTGAGTTCGGAACTTCAATTCCTACAGCTGATTTCCCGGGAATAGGCGCTTCAATACGAATGTCTTTCGCCGCTAACGCAAGTGCTAAATCATCACTTAAACCGACGATTTTGCTTACCTTTACTCCCATATCAGGATACACTTCATATTTTGTAACTGCAGGACCTCTATGTACTTTTGTTACTTTCGCTTTCACTCCAAAACTTTGGAAAGTACGTTCTAATTTACGAGCATTCTCATAAATTTCCGCATTTTCATTTGTAACTTGCTTATTCTTTGGAAATTTCAATATATCAAGCGCAGGAAGCTTGTAATCTTTATTTTCTACATTTGAAAATTGCATAGGAGGTGCTTGTGTTTCCCCCTCTAGCGATTCAACGATTTTTTCTCCACGCTTTTTCTTCGGCTCTTCAACTGGTGGAGCCTCTTCAATAAACGGTGAAGTGATTAACTCTTCTTCCTCTACTTCAATTCGTTTATCCTCTTCTTCATTTACAGGATAATTCTCAGTGAAATTCGAAATAATCGGAGGATCAATTGAGATTTCTTCCATCGGCTCAATAATTTCTTCATGTTCTGCAGCACGTTTGCTCCTTGTGCTTCTTGTTGTTTTTTTCTTTTCTGTTTGTTCAGCCGTTCTTTTGGCTCTCCAATCTTTATAGTCCCCTTGCATCACTTGAAATTGACTTCTAAGAATTCTACCAACTGGAGCTAACACTTCTCCAATATGCTTATTTGTTATACAAAGTATACCGAGAATAACTAAAATAATACCAATAATATAAGCTCCAACTTCGTCAAATAAGAAGTAACAAGTGGCGAACATAAGTGCACCAAACATGCCACCACCTAAATGAACGCTATCTGGCCCTTTTTTCATTTCAAGAAAGAAATTATCTTTCGTACTTACAATAACAGAAGTATTTTGCACTGCTCCATCTTTCGTAAGAAGGTTAAATAATGTAATATGACTAAACATTAATATCGCCAATACTATTAAATAAAAACCGATTAACCGTTTATTTAAAAGGTTCGGCCATCCACGTTTTATAACGAATGAAACGGATAAAGCTATTACACCTAACACACCAATTATGTACCACTCACCAAAGAAGAAGCGAAAAAATAACACAAACGATTTTCCTACAACGCCTAGCTGTAAAATCGTAATGATTGAAAGTGCAAAAAGAGTTAAACCGACGATTTCATAATACAAAGTTGGCTTTATCGTACGTCTTGCCTTTGCCTTCGTCCCTCTTTGCTTTTGTTTTGCCATTTCTTCACCTCGTGATCTACATATAAGTAAAAATCCCTAAAAAACTCTGCTTATATGTTTGTTTTATCTATTTTTTCAGGTCTTTATATCTTCTATTTTTACACTTCTTGTAAAATGTTAAATAAACAGAAGAAAGCAGCCCTCTCATGGCTGCTCAACCGTCTTGTTTTTTATATTATACCATAGCTTCTAAACAAAATCCTTCTTTTTGCTAAAAGGTTATTTTCTGTCCCGGCTCAAACTCTAAGTAGTGAAGCGGATCGGTACTTAACACACGTACAATAGAATAACTCCCATGTTCTTCTTCTGAAACCATTAATTCAACACCATTTATATTTACGACTTTTTGACTTTCACATTGCGAATAATCGGCTGGATACACGAGTTGCTCTGGCATAATTGTATATAAAATCATTGTAACATTGTCCCTTCTGCATGATCATCCGCGCGATTATCTATTAATTCGTTTAATTTTCGGATTGCATTTCCGATACCACCGACATCATCTATAAGACCATACTTCACTGCATCTCCACCAATTACATTCGTACCAATATCTCGCGTCAAATTTCCTTTCGCAAACATAAGCTCTTTAAAACGATCTTCCGTTACTTTCGAATGCTTCGTCACAAATCGAATGACTCTTTCTTGCATTTTATCTAAATACTCAAATGTTTGCGGCACCCCTATAACAAGACCTGTTAGACGAATCGGATGAATTGTCATCGTCGCAGTTTCCGCAATAAATGAATAGTCAGTAGAAACGGCAATCGGCACACCGATAGAATGCCCTCCACCTAAAACTAAAGATACTGTCGGTTTTGAAAGTGAAGCGACCATCTCAGAAATTGCTAGCCCAGCTTCAACGTCACCTCCAACTGTATTTAACACTAAAAGCAAGCCTTCAATTTTCGGATTTTGTTCAATCGCAACAATTTGCGGAATAATATGCTCATATTTTGTTGTTTTATTTTGCGGTGGCAACTGAACATGACCTTCCACCTGTCCAACAATTGTTAAACAATGAATACGTGATTCATTCATTTGCGGTACATTCGTTTGTCCAAGCTGCTGAATTTTTTCCACTATTGAAGCTTCTTTTCCGGTTTCTTTCGGCTCAGCCTCTTTCTCTTCATTTGTATAACGATCACGTTCTGTCATATCGCATCCCCTTTCACTCGTATATAATTAGTATTTCTTAAGTTATAAATTTCATTCGATAGAGTGAAAAAAGAAAAAAAATCACCCGTAAAGGTGATTTTTTTTATACTTCCATAATAATCGGTAAAATCATAGGTTTTCTCTTCGTCTCTTCGTACAAGAACTGCCCTAATAATTCACGAATATTTTGTTTTAACATAGACCATTCAATTGAATATTCTTTAATTGATTGCTCAACAATCATACGTACAATCTCCGTAGAGCGGTCAATTAACGCTTCTGATTCACGTACATATACAAATCCACGTGAGATGATTTCTGGACCAGAGATAATTTTCTTTTCATCTTTACCCAGTGTTACAACAACTACTAATATTCCATCTTGAGATAACATTTTTCTATCTCGAAGAACGATATTACCAACGTCACCTACACCTAATCCATCAATTAACACATTACCAGCTTGCACTTTGCCAACTAAGTTTGCTTCATCGTCACCAAAAGCAATTACATCGCCTTTTTCTACAATAAAGATATTTTCTCTTGCAATACCTACATCTTCAGCTAAGTATGCATGTGCTTTTTGCATACGGAACTCACCATGTACGGGTACAAAATATTTCGGTTTCATTAAATTTAACATTAATTTTAATTCTTCTTGGCTACCGTGACCTGAAACGTGAACTTTTCTTTCACCGTAATAAACAACTTCAGCTCCCGCTCTAAATAACAAGTCAATAATTTTTGATACAGATATTTCATTACCTGGAATTGGAGATGCCGCGATAATAACCGTATCACCTTTACGAATTGAAATTTGTTTATGAGCTTGCTTTGCCATTCTAGAAAGGGCTGCCATCGGTTCACCTTGGCTACCTGTCGTTAAAATAGCTACCTTTTTCTCTGGGAAATTGTCTACTTCTTGTAGTGAAATAACCATACCTTCTGGAACATCTAAATAACCAAGACGTCTTGCGATATCTACCACTTTCACCATACTACGTCCTACAACCGCTACTTTTCGTCCTGTTTCAGCAGCTGCATCAAATACTTGTTGAATACGATGTACATTCGATGCAAATGAAGCAACGATAATACGTCCTTCTGCGCCGTAGAACACTTTAGAAATTTCTACACCAACTTCTTTTTCAGAACCGGTATAGCCTGGACGCTCAGCATTTGTACTATCAGATAATAAGCATAGAACGCCTTCATTTCCGATTTGAGCCATTTTCCCAAGGTCTGCTCCACTATTTCCAATTGGAGTTTGATCGAATTTAAAGTCTCCCGTATATACGATCGCACCTTTTGATGTATGGAAACAAACACCAACAGAATCTGGAATACTATGTGTCGTTCCAAAGAATGACACCGTTGTAGTATTGAACTCTACTGTTGAATTTGAATCGATTGTTTTTAAATCTACACGGCCTAACATACCCGCTTCGCCAAGTTTTTCTTGTATAAGTCCTACCGTTAATTTCGTTGCATACACTGGAATTGATAATTTACGAAGTACGTAAACAATGCCACCAATATGATCTTCATGACCGTGAGTAATAAATAAACCTTTTACTCGCTCTTGGTTTTCTACTAAATATGTAATATCAGGAACAACGATATCAATTCCAAACATTTCATCTCCCGGGAACATTAACCCTGCATCTACAATAAAGATTTCAGAATCAATTTCAACACAGTACATGTTTTTCCCGATTTCACCTACTCCACCAAGAGCAAATACTTTAACAGACTCATTCTCTTTTCTCTTCATGTTGTTGCCTGGTTTAAAAATCTTTCAAACACTGATTTCACTAAAATTGCAGAGATACCAGGGGAAACTCTACAACCACCATATATTCACCGTCCAAGACGAATGTCCTTACCGTTATGCGATATCATGTCCTTGTTTATTTTTTAAACCAGGTTTCACCTCTCTTTCATTATATAAATCAAATATCTTATTCGATATGATATGAAAATGTAATCAAATTATAATTTTTACCAATTTTGCTAAGCATACCCGTACTAAGCTACTTAGCCATATTATACCTGATACAAGAAATAGAACACAAGTTAAATCGTGCGAAAGAAAAAGGAAAAGAACGCATTCCCAACAAACTTATCGAACTGATGTCCTTGATATTTACTCCGATTTCGTACCCCATATCGTTTTAAAGAAATAGCTATAAATACTCTAAATTTATTTCATAATATAGATTTTAAAGACTTATTTTTCTAGAATTGAACAAAAATACTTATAAAATGGAGTTTTTTTATGAATTACGTCATATTTGAAGTAATTACTCTCAAAAATAGAATTGGTACTTTATTACGTTTATATAAGCGTTCATTCTATAAATAACTATGACTTTTTAATTCCTTTAAAGGGTTAAGATTATTTTCTTTTACATGTTGCAATATATAATGAAAAACCAGTTAATGATCTTATAAAAACATATATAGGCAAGATAAGAAAAGAGAGGGAAAGACTTTCATACAAATAAAAAATGACCTAGTTCTATACTAGGTCATTTTTTATTAACGAGGGATAGATTGCATAACAGATTGTAACGTTACTCTTTCTTCTTCTGTTAATGGAAGAAGTGGTAAACGTACAGAACCTACATCTAATCCAACCATTTGTAACGCTGTTTTTACTGGTGTTGGACTTGGCGCCATAAATAATGAATCCGTTACTCTTACAAGTAATTGATGTAATTTTTGCGCCTTCTTAAATTCACCTGCTTGGAACGCTGCAATCATTTCTTGCATTTCATTTCCGATAACATGAGATGCTACAGAAACGATACCTTTCGCTCCAACTGCCATAGCTGGTAGCGTTAAACCGTCATCACCGCTGTATACTGCAAAGTCGTCCGCTGTTTTTTCAATGATTTCTGTCATTGTTAGCACATCGCCGCCTGCATCTTTAATCGCAACAATGTTTTCTATTTCTGATAAACGAACAACTGTATCAACGGAGATTTGTACAATAGATCGTCCTGGAACGTTATATAGCATAACCGGAAGCGGCGTGCTTTCAGCAATTGCTTTAAAGTGCTGATACATTCCTTCTTGACTCGGTTTGTTATAATACGGTGCTACTAGCATTACTGCATCAACACCAACCTCTGTTGCTTTTTTCGTTAAGTCAATAGAAGCATGCGTATTATTGCTACCTGTTCCAGCGATTACGGGCACCCTTTTATCGACAACAGATACGACATGGCGATATAACGCTACTTTTTCTTCTGAAGTTAATGTAGGAGATTCTCCTGTCGTTCCTCCTACCACGATTGCTGTTGTACCGTTATCAATTAAATAATTTACCAATTTCGTTGTCTTTGCAAAATCGATATTGCCGTTTATATCAAACGGTGTTACCATCGCGGTTGCAATTGTCCCAAAATCTATCATGGTCTCACTCCTTATTGTTCCAGTTGCTTTTCTTTTGAAAGCTCAAACGCACTATGTAATGCATTTACAGCCTCCACTAAATCAGTTTCTTTTACAAGAACCCAAATAGTTGTATGACTATCTGCTGATTGCAGAATTTGAATACCTTTTTCAGCTAAAGCTGTAACGATTTTCGCAGTAACCCCTGGGTATCCTGCCATTCCAGCTCCTACAATAGATACTTTCGCACAATGCTCTGTCACAATTGGCTCATATCCAAGGTTTTGTAATAGTTCAACTGCACGATTTGATACATTATCACTCACCGTATAAGCTACCCCAGTAGGTGAAATGTTAATTAAATCGACACTGATTCCTTCATTCGCCATTTCTTTAAACACATGCTGCTGCAAATCATATGCTGTTTCTTTTGCAAGTACTTTAATTTGCGTCACATTTGATACATGTGCAATACCTGTAACAGGACGTTCTTCTACATCACGGCCTTTTGTAGCGCCGTCAGATGCTGAAATAAGCGTACCTTCACTATCAGAGTACGTAGAACGTACACGAAGCGGTACTTTTGCATGCATCGCAATTTCAACTGCACGTGGATGAACGACTTTTGCACCTTGGTATGCCATGTTACAAATTTCGTTATACGTTACAGTTTGAAGATGACGTGCATCTTTTACAATGCGAGGATCCGCAGTCATCACACCTTCTACATCTGTGAAGATATCGATATATTCAGCATGAAGCGCAACACCTAAAGCTGAAGCTGAAGTATCACTACCTCCGCGTCCAAGTGTTGTCGTATCACCTTTTTTCGTTTGTCCTTGGAATCCTGTCACAACGATTACATCTACATTTTCTAGCTCTTCGTGTATACGATCACAATTCATTTCAATAATCTTAGCATTTGTAAAATCATCATTTGTTACAAAACCAGCTTGTGCACCATTTAATGCCGCCGCTTTTATACCGTTCTCATTTAACATGTTAGAGAAAACGATTGCTGAGATTAATTCTCCGCATGATAATAATAAATCTTGCTCACGATTAGAAATGTGAGATTCCTCTTGATTTACAAGACTTAACAACGTATCAGTTGCATATGGTTCACCTTTACGACCCATAGCAGATACGACAGTCACTACTTTATAACCCGCATCTAGCGATTTTTTTATATGATGAAGCGCATGCTTACGTCCATTTTCATCACGTACAGATGTGCCACCAAATTTTTGAACAATAATTTTCATATTTTGCACCTTCTCTTAGCCGTTTACACTAATTGTAATTTTACTAAGCGCTCTGCAATTTGAACAGAATTCCATGCAGCGCCTTTTAATAAGTTATCAGATACGACCCAAAGATGGAATCCTTTATCGTTATTTAAATCTTTACGGATTCTTCCAACGAATACTTCGTTTTTACCTACTGCAGTAGCTGGCATTGGATATAATTGCTCTTCTGGGTTATCTTGCAGAACGATACCTTCCGCATTTGCAAGTAAGTTCTTTAATTCCTCTACTGTTACGCCCTCTTTTTCTACTTCAATGTAAACAGACTCAGAGTGACCTGATACAACTGGTAAACGTACACATGTTGCCGCTACTTCTAGCTCTGGCATATGCATAATTTTTTTCGTTTCATTAATCATTTTCATTTCTTCAAATGTAAATCCATTATCTTGGAACTTATCAATCTGTGGAATCGCGTTGAAAGCAATTGGGAAATGTTTCTTATCACCTGATACAGGTAAAACATTCGCCTTCACTTCTTCACCATTTAAGATTGCTTGTGATTGTTCATGAAGTTCTTCAATCGCTGCCGCACCAGCACCTGATACAGCTTGATATGTGGAAACGATTACTCGTTTTAAACCATATTGCTGACGAACTGGCTCAAGAGCTACTACCATTTGAATTGTAGAACAGTTTGGATTTGCAATAATACCGTTATGTTCTTTTAAGTCGTTTTCATTTACTTCAGGTACAACAAGTGGCACGTTTTCTGTCATACGGAATGCACTTGTATTATCAACAACAATCGCACCGCGCTTTGCTGCTTCTGGCGCTAATTGTTTTGATACAGATCCACCAGCACTAAATAGTGCGATATCTACTCCTTCAAAACTTTCAGGAGTTGCCTCTTGAACTGTAAATTCTTCGCCTTTAAATACAAGTTTCTTACCTGCAGATCGTTTAGATGAAAGTAACGTTAACTTCCCGATTGGAAATTCTCGTTTCTCTAAAGTATTTAACATTTGTTCACCAACTGCGCCGGTTGCTCCAACTACAGCGACATGAAAAGTTTTTTGCTTTTCCATCACTATGCCCCTTTCTAGATACCAATCCTTCTATAACTTAGAATGAGAAGGAGTATAGAATACCCCTTCTAATCTTAATAACGTTAATTTTATCATATTCTACAGTAAGAATGATGGTTTCATCAAAAATTGTCCGTTTTTTTTCGTTTTTTAATTCATATATCTGAATTTTTCTACGACAACCGGTTGCAATTGCTTCCCTTGCAGTGCTTCTAATACTGTATCTTCAAGCAGCTCCATGCGTGCTACCATTGAGTTCGGTTTTTTCTCTGGTGCGTCTTGACCGAATGGGACGAAGTAGATGTTTTTTGTGGCCATTAGGCGCATGAGATTTACTCCATTAAGCCCTAAAGCATCATTCGTCGAAACGGCTAATACGACAGGCTTGCCATTTCTTAGCGTCGCTTTTGCTGCCATTAGTACTGGAGAGTCTGTCATTGCATTCGCAAATTTACTCATAGAATTTCCTGTTAAAGGAGCAATTACCATACAATCTAATGGGATTTTAGGTCCAAGTGGTTCTGCGCCAACGATTGAATTAATCGCTTTAAAACCTGTTACTTCTTCAATCTTTTTAATCCATTCTGCCCCTTCGCCAAATCTCGTATTTGTTGATTGAACAGTGTAAGAAACAACTGGACGCACTTCAGCTCCCTCAGCAATTAACTTTTCTAAATGAGGCATTACTTCTTCGTACGTACAATGTGAACCCGTAAAACCAAACCCTATTCTTTTCCCTTTTAAATTCATTCCCCATTCTCCTTTCTTGCGATTACATCTTCTGCTAATAACTGAGAAAGAACGTTCGCTAAAATTTGTCCTGCTGTTTTTGGAGCAACAATACCTGGCAATCCAGGTGCTAACAGCGCTTTGACTCCTCTTTTTTCTGCATATCTAAAGTCGGTACCGCCTGGTTTAGAAGCTAAATCAATTACTAACGTATGAGCCGGCATTTTTGAAATGACATTCGCTGTCACAACGAGATGTGGAATTGTATTAATGACAATATCGATATCCCCTACTTCTTTCTCAATGTTCTGCATATGAAAAGGAGAAAACATCATTTCTGTAATACGTGCAATATGTTCCGATCGTCTTGCTCCAACTTTGACATGGGCTCCTAATGATTGAAATGCTCTGGCAACGCTCATCCCTGTTCTACCAAATCCTAAAACCATTACATTAGAACCATGAATTGTATAGTCGGTATGTTGAATTACCATCATTAATGTACCTTCTACAGTTGGTATAGAATTGTAGATTGCCACATCATCACGATCAAATAATTTAATTAGTTTACGGTTTGTAGTAGATACGAGATTTTCCAAGTAAGGCGTACCAATACCTGAATATATAGTAAAATGTTCTGGTGTATTTTCAATTTGTTCTTTCGTTATAGAAACTTTTTCATTTGAAAAAATAGTATCTACTTCTCCCTTGGCATTTGTACCTGCAACTGGCAAAATAATTGCATCTAAAGAAGTGAAATCTAAATTTTGTATACTTTCTTTTGCTGCCCCTGTGAAGCCATGGTCTAACTGATCAAACCCTATCAATGAAAGTTTCGCATCCAATTCAACGAGCTTGCGAATTACTTCTAGCTGTCTTGCATCTCCTCCTATGACAGCAATATGCATCTCAGTCAACATTCCCTAATTCACCTTCTTTTTCTGTCATTTATAAGAAAAGTGCCTACTTTTTCTTTTTCCTCCACATCATATGTAATGTACGAGTTTTAGGTGATTGAAAAACCAAAAGCACCTATCATGTATCCCGCTATTTGTATGTAGGAAGGCCCTACCTCAAAATTCGGCATAGGAAAGATATTCTGTTGGATTTTGCTCTGAGTAAAATGAACAAAAAAAGATGACCAAAATGGCCATCTTTCACTTCGAATTTGAACGATCTGTAATATCACAAAGAATCATATCATGCCCCACTTTTTTAATTTGCCTCCATGCTACTCTTATTTCTTGTGGTTCCTTTTTGAAACCTCCCCATTTCCCAGCAGGTATAATAAGAGCCTGTATTTGTCCATCCTTCTCATCAACCTCTAAATCCACATAACCTAAAACCCCCATTTTTTCTGCTCTTTCTAAATTAACAATTTCTTTCCCGCTTAGTTCACTTAATCGCATACTCTCACCCCTATCCAAATTATTCATTTAAGTTATCCATAATTAGTACCTATTCTATATACCCACAAAAAATAACCGTATCTCATTTAAAAGAGATACGGTTATTTTTAAATCATATATAGTAATTACAGTTTTATTCCTTTTGGAAGTTTTCCATCTGGACTAATTAATGCTGCAGAAAATTCATCTGTAAACATGTTACGAATTAACTCATCTACATTTTCTTTTGTTACCGTGTTTACACTTTCAATAATCTCATCAAGTGAACGGTGCTTACGAAGTAGCAATTCATTTTTACCATTACGGCTCATACGACTATTCGTACTTTCTAAACTTAACATTAAGTTTCCTTTTAATTGTTCTTTACTATTCATAAGCTCTTTTTCTGTAATACCTGTATTTTTCAATGTTTCTAATGTTTCTTGCATTGTTTCATACAGTGTATCCAATTGTTGGCTACCTGTTCCACCATACAGCGTTAACATGCCTGTATCTTCATAAGAAGAATGGTAAGAGAATACTGAGTAAGCTAACCCGCGTTGCTCACGTACTTCTTGGAATAAACGGCTACTCATACTACCGCCTAAAACGTTATTTAATACAATTAAGTTATAAATATCTTCGTGTCCCATTTGTAAGCCTTTATATCCTAAACATAAATGAGCTTGTTCTGTTTCCTTTTTACGTGCTACCTTATTAAAATGGAAAATTGGGCTATGTACTTGTTCACGGTTTTTCGTTCCTTCATAACTACCGAAATATTGCTCTACTGTTTGTAAAAAGGCTTCATCAATATTTCCTGCAATTGATACAACTACATTTTCAGGTGTGTAATGATCCTTAATATATTGACGTAGCGTATCACCTGTAAACGTATTAAGCGTTTCTTCTGTTCCTAAAATAGGATATCCAAGCGGATGCGTTTCATATGTTGCTTTCGTTAACATATCATGCACAATATCATCTGGAGCATCTTCGTACATTTTAATTTCTTCACATACGACATTCTTCTCTTTTTTCAGTTCTTCTTCATCAAATGTTGAATTAAAGAACATATCTGCTAATACATCTAAAGCATATTTAGCATGCTCATCTAGCACTTTTGCATAGTAACAAGTGTATTCTTTTGAAGTAAAAGCATTCACTTGCCCACCAATGCTATCAAATGATTCTGCAATTTCACGTGCACTACGTGTTTCTGTTCCTTTAAAGAACATATGCTCTAAAAAGTGAGAAATCCCGTTATTTTTTTCATTTTCATTTCTTGATCCTGCATGGATCCAAATACCAATCGCAACCGATCTTACAGTTGGTATATTCTCCATAACTATTCTTACACCATTTTTACAAGTATATTTTTTAATCAAAAACTTTCCTCCTACTGCCAGTTTCTCTAAATAAGTGCTATTATTTAATGATAACAAGTTTAAGGATGAATGTCATGCAAATGTATTTAATCTACACGTTTTTCATCCAGTAATTCTGTTATATTCCCTACTTTATATCCTTGTTCCTTCAATTTTGTAATCATTGTATCTAATGCTTCTGTTGTGGACGAAGTAGGATGCATTAATACGATAGCACCTGGATGTATTTTTCTCATTACTCTCTGCAATAGTACACCTGGCTCAGGTCGCTTCCAATCAATTGTATCAACAGTCCACATAATCGTTCCCATTTGAAAATCATCTGCAATTTTCACGACTTCATCCCGAAAACTTCCACTCGGCGGTGCAAACCATCTTACCTTTTGATTCGTAGCTGCTTCGATCATTCGATTTGTTTTTTGTAACTGATCTCTTATTTCATCAGACGATAACGTTTTCATATTAGGGTGTGTGTAAGAATGATTTCCAACTTCTTGATTTGCATCGACAATCATTTTTGCAAATCGTAAATTTTCTTTCACCCAACGTCCTTCTAAAAAGAAAGTCGCCTTCACATCATGCTTTTTCAATATTTCTAATATATGAGGCAAATATTCATTTCCCCATGCCACATTTATTGTTAACCCGACCATCTTTTTATCCGGATGACCTCTATAAATTGGTGCTGGTGATAAATCTTCTAAGTGGACACTCGGTGATACTTCCTTGAATTCAAGATGTTTTTGAACAAACTGCTTTAATTTCTTCATATTGTTATAGGATGCTTCCATATCAACTTGTCTTCCATTATATCCTGGTGTTGCTTTCCATATCTTATCAATCATCGCATTTTGCGGTGCAATCTCATATTGTTTTGCATGCTTTTGAATTTCTTCATATAAGTGATCCTGTGCAAAAACAGAATAAGAACCTGCACTGACATATAAAAAGAATATACATATGTATGCCAATATACGAGTTTTCATATAAACCCTCCCATTAACTATATAAAAAACCATTTTTCTTCTTATCTTTGTTAATTTGAGCGTTATAATGAAAACTATACCTATACTGACATAAAAATATATGCAAATCATATTTTTACATAACAAAAAAAGCCAGTTAAACTGGCTTTTGCTTATTGCTGCTCTTGTTTGTTTTCTTCTTTAGCAGCTTCTTTTTCTTGCTCTTCTTTTAGCAATACTTTTCTAGATAAATTCACGCGACCTTGCTTGTCAATCTCGATAACTTTAACTGTAATTACATCACCGATTTTCACAACGTCTTCTACTTTACCTACACGCTCAAGTGCAAGTTCAGAAATGTGAACTAATCCATCTTTACCGCTGAATAATTCAACGAAAGCACCGAATTTCTCAACACGTTTCACTTTTCCTTCGTAGATTTCACCTACTTGTACTTCGCGAACGATATCCTCGATAATTTTCTTAGCTTTGTCGTTCATTTCTTGATTTATTGAAGAAATGAATACTGTACCATCTTGCTCGATGTCAATTTTAACGCCAGTTTCTTCAATAATTTTATTGATTTGTTTACCGCTTGGTCCGATAACATCACGGATTTTATCCGGGTTAATTGTCATTGTAATAATCTTTGGAGCGTACGCTGATAATTCAGTGCGTGGCTCTGCAATTACAGATAACATATGATCTAGAATGTGCATACGACCAACTTTCGCTTGTTGTAATGCCTCTTCTAAAATTTCACGAGATAGACCATCGATTTTAATGTCCATTTGTAGTGCAGTTACACCGTGTGCTGTACCTGCTACTTTAAAGTCCATATCACCTAAATGATCTTCCATACCTTGAATATCAGTTAAAATTGTGTAATGCTCACCTGATTTAACTAGGCCCATTGCAATACCTGCAACTGGAGCTTTAAGTGGAACACCAGCATCCATCATTGCTAAAGTACTACCACAAATACTCGCTTGTGAAGTAGAACCATTTGATTCTAATACTTCAGATACAAGACGTACTGTGTATGGGAAATCTTTTTCAGACGGAATTACAGGCTCAAGAGCACGTTCTCCTAGTGCACCGTGACCAATTTCACGACGACCTGGTCCACGCATTGGTCTTGTTTCACCCACACTAAATGATGGGAAATTGTAATGGTGCATAAAGCGTTTTGATTCTTCTACACCAAGGCCATCTAAAATTTGCACATCGCCTAATGCGCCTAATGTACAAATACTTAATGCTTGTGTTTGTCCACGTGTGAATAAACCAGAACCGTGTGTACGAGATAAAATGCCAACCTCTGATGCTAATGGACGGATTTCGTCACCTTTACGGCCATCTGGGCGGATTTTCTCAACTGTAATAAGACGACGTACTTCTTCTTTTACAATTTTATATAAAATCTCATTTACTTGTCCTAATGTATCAACATCAGCTTCTTGCGCTTCGTAATGCTCAATTACACGCTTTTTCACTTCGTTAATTGCATCTTCACGTGCATGTTTCTCATGTACTTGAATTGCAGAATGCATATCCTTCTCAGCCATTTCACGTACAGCTTGGTTAAGATCAGCGTCAACTTCATAAAGTTTCACTTCTGATTTCTCTTTACCTACAGCTTGTACAATCTCTTCTTGGAATGCAATTAGACGTTTAATTTCGTCATGACCAAACATAATTGCTTCTAACATTGTTTCCTCAGGCACTTGATCTGCTCCTGCTTCAACCATGTTAATTGCATCTTTCGTACCAGCTACAACAAGGTGAATATCACTTTGTTCTTGCTGTTCTACTGTTGGGTTGATAACGAATTCGCCGTTAATACGACCAACTGTTGCACCCGCGATCGGACCTTCAAATGGAATGTCTGAAATCGATAACGCTAATGAAGAACCAAGCATAGCTGCCATTTCAGAAGAACAATCTTGATCAACACTCATTACGATGCTGACAACTTGTACTTCGTTACGGAATCCATCTGCGAAAAGTGGACGAATTGGACGGTCGATTAAACGACTTGCCAAAATTGCTTTTTCACTTGGACGACCTTCACGTTTAATGAAACCGCCAGGAATTTTTCCGACTGCATATAAACGCTCTTCATAGTTTACTGTAAGTGGGAAGAAATCTACATTTTTTGCTTCTTTTGATGCAGTTGCTGTAGATAGAACCGCTGTATCGCCATATCTTACTAATACTGCTCCGTTTGCTTGCTTTGCAAGCTGACCTGTTTCAACTGTTAGCTGGCGACCAGCTAAATCTATCGAGAAGACTTGCTTTTCTTGACTCATTTAAGTACCCCTCTCAATTTAAAGTATTCAATTCTTCTATGTAAATGGATAGTATATCACAATATTCTACCTCTAGTATTACCGAAAATGAAGTAAGCTATAAAGAGTAGAAGATATATTTTTACCTAACAAAAAAGCGGGAATATTCCCGCTTCTTTGACTATCGACGTAAGCCAAGCTTTGTGATTAATTCACGGTAACGTGTGATATCGCTATTACGAAGGTAAGTTAGTAAGTTACGACGTTTACCAACCATCTTTAATAGACCACGACGTGAATGATGATCTTTCTTGTGAGTACGTAAGTGCTCGTTTAGAGTGTTAATTTGCTCCGTTAGGACAGCAATTTGAACCTCTGGAGAACCAGTATCAGTCTCATGAGTTCTAAATTGTGCAATGATTTCATTTTTACGCTCTTGTGTTAAAGCCATCCTATTTCACCTCCTATTAATTAAACCCCCGATTACCTAGCAAGCGTCGGTGAGTCGCAATGCCAAGCAATGGTTGTCATAAAGTACATAACATAGAATACTACTTTTCATTTGAAAAAGCAAGTATATTATTTTCGTTCGCAAAATATTCTTGTGCTGTTTTCTTATCTTTTGCGATTTGTTCAACTAACTCATCGATGCCATTGAATTTCTTCTCTTCTCTTATACGCATATGCCACTCTACTGCAACATTTTGATCATATATGTCTTTGTTAAATTCGAATAAGTGCACTTCAATAGATAGTTGGCGCTCATCTTCTTTAAAGGTTGGTTTATATCCAATATTACATACACCATCGTACCATTCATCGTGAACTTTTAATCTCACTGCATAAACACCTACAGGTGGTAATAGATACTCATCACTTAAACCTACATTAGCTGTTGGGAAACCAATTTGACGTCCACGTTTATCACCGTGTACAACCGTTCCTCCTACTGTATATGCTCTACCTAAAATAGATGGAATTTGCTCCATTTCGCCATTTCGAATTAACTTTCGTAATGCCGTAGAACTTACTTTCTCTTCTTGAAATTCAACTTTTTCAATCACAGTCTGTGTAAACTCCCCTCTTGCATGAAATGGTAAAGTCTCCATCTTTCCTTTTCCTAAATGTCCATATGAATAATCAAACCCTGCTACTACATGCTTTACATTTAAACCAATAATATAATCATCTACAAATTGTTGTGGCAATAAGCCTGCAAATGATTCATCGAATTTAACAACATATAATATATCGATTCCTAAACTCTCGACTATTTTTTCTTTATCACACATTGGTGTAATATACTCCGCATGCGCTTCCTTTTTACCTAAAACAACAGATGGATGCGGATAAAATGTCATCACTGCACTTTTATATCCCTTTTCATCCGCTATTTGTTTCGCAGTTCGAATCACACATTGATGTCCTAAATGAATGCCATCAAAAAATCCTAATGCCATTACAGTAGGTGGTAATTCTAATTTATTTTGTTCATGTGGATGAGTTAAATGAATAAGTTTCACGCTTGAATTCACCTTTTTCTGTAATAATCCTTCCAATAATTCATTATAGCTTTAGTTCTTGATTATTCACAAGTACTTTCATCGGCTTTAGCATACCAGGGTGCTTTGGATGGTGCTCATAAATTGCAAGGCAACGATCGTTTTTATCAAACACTGTTATAAATGGCGCCGTTATTTGCAATTCATTTTTTAAGAACATACCATTCTTTATTTTTTCTGCTTGCTTTTCATCTACAACCATTTTTGGGAATTTACTTAATGCTTCATCAATTGAAATGAAGATAGACTCTACTGTTCCATTTTGCACGTTTTCCTCAATTTCTTCAAATGATATGCAATCCTCTAATAAAAATTCACCAGAAGCCGTTCTTACAAGGTGTGACATATGTGATGGAAAACCAAGTTTTTCACCAATCATTACCGCTAATGTTCTTACATATGTTCCTTTACTACACGTTACACGGAAACGGAATGAAATATTTTCTCCTTCAAACACTTCACGATCATCTAGTAATACAAATTCATGAATTGTAATTGTACGAACTGGACGTTCAACCTCTTGTCCTGCTCTTGCATATTCATATAATTTTTTTCCGTTAACTTTTACAGCCGAAAACATCGGAGGCATTTGCTCAATCGTACCTGTTAATGCGGCAAGAACCTCCTCCACTTCTTTACGAGTAATAACACGATCTACATGTTTCGTTTCCACAACTTCACCTGAAGCATCTTCAGTTGTTGTTGAAAACCCTAATGTTACTTCACCTTCATATGTTTTCGTTTCACTTGTTAAAAATTGTGCAATCTTCGTTGCTCGTCCAACACAAATAGGCAATACTCCTGTTACATCTGGATCTAATGTTCCTGTATGACCAATTCGTTTTTCACGCAATATCTTTCTTAATTTAAATACACAATCGTGTGATGTCATGCCTTTTGGCTTATGTAATAATACTACACCTTCCATATATGTTCACCTCATCGTAATTCTTTCATAATCATTACCTAAAACTTATTTTACATTGAAAAAATGGATAGACAAATGTCTATCCATTATTCTTCACGTTTACCTTCTTTATTAATTTCATGTAAAAGTGTATCAATTCGATGACCATATCCGATAGATTCATCAAATTCAAAGGAAATTTCAGGCGTTTTACGAAGACGAATACGTTGGCCAATTTCTGAACGAATGAAGCCTTTTGCCTTCGCTAAACCTTTTAGTGTACTTTCTTTCTGCTCTTCATCACCTAAAACAGAAATATACACTGTAGCAATTTGTAAATCTCCACTCACTTGTACATCTGTTACAGTAACAAATCCGACACGTGGATCTTTAATTTTACGACTGATGATGTCGCCTAATTCTTTTTTCATTTGCTCGCCTACACGGTTTGCACGTAATTTCATAACTCTTCACCTCATTCAATACCATTCCAATTGTGTTATCGTACGTTCAATTTCAGGAAATGAATCGATATACTCAAGTACACGATTCATTTCTTTTTCACAAATAACACGATTTGAGGATACGGAAACAATCGCAATTTCTGTACGTTGCCATACATCTTGATGCCCTACTTCTGAAACAGCTACGTTATAACGCTGTTTCACACGAGTTAACACCCGTTGCAAAATTGCTCGTTTCTCTTTTAAAGAATGCACATCGTAAATCATACACTCAAATGAGAGAGAAGCGATAATCATCGCTTCACTTCTTCCATAATGTACGCTTCAATGATGTCCCCTTCTTTAAGATCGTTGTATTTCTCAATTGTAATACCACACTCATAGTTTTGAGCAACTTCTTTTACGTCGTCTTTGAAACGTTTTAACGTATCAAGTTGACCTTCATAGATTACCACACCATCACGGATAATACGCACGCCGCTATCACGTGTAATTTTACCATCTGTTACGTAACAACCTGCGATTGTTCCAACTTTTGTTACTTTAAACGTTTGACGTACTTCTGCTTGACCGATTACTTTTTCTTCAAATTCTGGATCTAGCATACCTTGCATCGCTGCTTCGATCTCTTCGATTACTTTATAAATAATGCGGTGTAAACGAATATCAACGTTCTCTAATTCAGCTGTACGCTTCGCATTTACATCTGGGCGTACGTTAAATCCAATTACAATTGCATTAGATGCAGAAGCTAAAATGATATCAGATTCTGTAATCGCACCTACGCCTGTATGGATAATTTTAACTTTAACACCTTCAACATCAATTTTACGAAGTGATGCTGCCATTGCTTCTACAGAACCTTGTACGTCCGCTTTCACAATTAAGTTAATTTCTTTTACATCGCCCTCTTGGATTTGTTGGAATAAATCTTCAAGGCTTAATTTAGATTTCTCACCACGTTGAGCAAGTAACGCTTCTTGTGCACGTGATTCACCGATTTGACGAGCTTTCTTCTCATCAGCGAATGCCATGAAACGATCTCCTGCTTGTGGTACTTCGTTTAAACCTGTAATTTCAACAGGAGTTGATGGACCAGCAACTTTTACACGACGACCAATATCACTTACCATTGCACGAACACGACCGAATGTAGTTCCAACAACGATTGGATCTCCTACTCGAAGCGTACCGTTTTGAACAAGTAATGTCGCAATAGTTCCTTTACCTTTATCAAGCTGGGCTTCGATTACAGTACCAGTTGCATAGCGGTTTGGATTTGCTTTATACTCTTCTACTTCACTTACAAGAAGAATCATTTCTAGTAAGTTGTCAATTCCTTCGCCTTGAATCGCAGAAATTGGTACGAAAATTGTGTCTCCGCCCCATGCTTCTGGAACTAATTCATATTCTGTTAGTTCTTGCATTACGCGATCAGGGTTCGCAGCTGGTTTATCCATTTTATTCACAGCAACAATAATTGGTACTCCTGCTGCTTTCGCATGATTAATTGCTTCAACTGTTTGTGGCATAACACCGTCATCAGCTGCAACAACAAGGATTGTAATATCCGTTACTTGTGCACCACGAGCACGCATCGTTGTAAACGCCGCGTGACCAGGTGTATCTAAGAATGTAATTTTCTTGTCATTTACTTCAACTTGGTATGCACCAATATGCTGAGTAATTCCACCCGCTTCACCAGCAGTTACTTTAGAGTTACGGATAGAGTCAAGCAATGTTGTTTTACCATGGTCAACGTGTCCCATGATTGTAACTACAGCTGGACGCTCTTTTAAGTTCTCTTCATCATCTTGCTCATCGATGAATGTTTCAAACTCAGTTTCGCTTACAATTACTTCTTCTTCTACTTCAATACCGTAGTCGTTAGCAATTAACTCAATTGTATCTTTATCTAAATCTTGGTTAATTGTTGCCATAATTCCAAGCATGAAGAGCTTTTTAATAATTTCAGATGGCTCTTTGCTTAATTTCTTAGCAAGATCACCTACTGTAAGACTTCCAGAGAAAGTAATTTTATCTGGTGTTTCTACAGTTTGTGTTTGTTGTCTTCCAGCAAAGTTCTCTTGACGCTTATCTTCGTTTCCTTTGCCTTTTTTCTTTTTCTTATTGCTGTTCTTTTTACTACGAACAACTTTTTCTTCTACTTCAAACTCATCTGCAACAGAAGGTTTTTCAGCTTGATACTCATTATCTAATTTGTTTACTACTTCATCGTCTAACATTGTCATATGATTCGAAACCTCGATATTCATTTCTTTTAGTTTTGTCATAAGATCTTTACTTGAGATATTATGTTTTTTCGCATATTCATGCACTCGAATTTTACTCATACCTTCACCCCCGGTAATTTGTATCGAGCATGCTACGCAGCTTTTTCGCAAAGCCTTCATCTAACACAGCTACAACGACTCGCTCATCTCTCCCAATCGCATGCCCTAATTGTTGTCGATTTTCGACCTTTCTCATTGGTACGTTGTAGTACGTCGTTTTATCCGTGATACGCTTTGTAGTATTTACTGACGCATCCTCAGATAGCAACACAAGTTTTGCCTTGCCACTTCGTACTTCCTTTAAAACGAGTTCTTCACCCGAAATAATTTTTCGAGCCCGGTTTGCTAGTCCTAAAAACGATTTCCAATCGGACACTTATTTCGACTCCTTCTCAACAAGCTCAAGAAGTTCTTCATAAAGAGAACTGTCGATTTTCGCTTTTAGATGATGTTCCAAAACATTTTTCTTTTGAGCTTGAAGAATGCTTTCTTTATCTTTTGATAAATAAGCACCTCGTCCTGATTTCTTTCCAGTTAAATCAATAGACACTTCTCCCTCTTTGGAACGAACAATGCGAACGAGCTCTCGTTTTGATTTCATTTCTTGCGTTGCAACACATTTTCGTAACGGAACTTTTCGATTGCTCATACTCATCACCTCTATTCGATTTCGTCTTCAACAGAATCGAATCCGAATGCGACTACGCTATCTTCTTCTGTTACAATACCAAGTTGTTTCGCATCAGACTCACTCTTAATATCAATTTTCCAACCTGTTAATTTAGCTGCAAGACGTGCATTTTGTCCACGTTTACCGATAGCTAATGACAGTTGGTGGTCTGGAACAACAACTGTTGTTGCTTTTTCTTCTTCATCTACAAGTACTTTCACAACTTGTGATGGGCTTAAAGCATTGGCAACATATTCTACTGGATCATTTGACCAGCGAACGATGTCAATCTTTTCACCTTTTAGTTCGTCTACAATGCGTTGTACACGTTGTCCTTTCGGTCCTACACAAGAACCTACTGGATCTACATCAATGTTCTCTGCATGTACAGAGATTTTAGAACGATCTCCTGCCTCACGTGCTACAGAACGAATTTCAACCGTTCCATCATAGATTTCAGGAACTTCCATTTCGAATAAACGTTTTAAAAGACCAGGATGTGTACGTGATACGTAAATTTGTGGTCCTTTTGTTGTTTTTTCTACTTTCGTAATGAATACGCGAATACGATCATGTGGTTTGTATTGTTCGTTTGGCATTTGCTCACTTACAGGTAATAAAGCTTCTACTTTTCCTAAGCTTACATAGATGAAACGAGCATCTTGACGTTGTACGATACCAACCATGATATCTTCTTCACGGTCACTAAACTCAGAGTAAATAACACCACGCTCAGCTTCACGCACTCGTTGTGTTACAACTTGTTTTGCAGTTTGTGCTGCAATACGACCGAAATCTTTTGGTGTTACTTCAATTTCTAGTACGTCACCATCTTGATAGTTTGGATTAATTTGTCTTGCTTCTTCAACAGAAATTTCAAGACGTGGATCAAACACATTATCAACAACGTCTTTACGTGCTAAAACTTGGATTGTTCCCACTTGTGGGTTAAAGCTCACACGAACGTTTTGTGCTTGGTTAAAATTGCGTTTATAAGCAGAGATTAACGCTGCTTCAATCGCATCAATAATAATATCTTTGCTAATTCCTTTTTCTGACTCTAATACGAGCAAGGCATCTAACAACTCAGTGCTCATGAAGATCCCCCTTCTAACTAAAACGTAACAGCAAGTCGCGCATTTGCAACTTTGTCCATTGGAATTTGGATTTCTTTTTTACGTGTTTTAATTGTTAATAATAGTGTAATTGTAGTACCATCGTAGGAAAGCATTTTTCCTTCAAACATCTTTTCACCATCAATCGGCTCATATGTTTTAATTGCCACTTGTTTTCCTACCGCTTGCTGGAAGTCTTTCTCTTTCTTTAATGGACGTTCTGCTCCAGGAGATGACACATCCAAAAAGTAAAGATGAGGAATTGGATCCTCTTTATCTAAAGCTTCGCTTAAACGTTCACTCACCGCACCGCATTCTTCAATGTCGACTCCCTTTTCAGAATCGATGAATACGCGTAAGAACCAGTCTTGTCCTTCTTTCACATACTCTACATCTACAAGTTCAAGATTTAACTCTTCAACAATTGGCTGCGCAAATGCTTCTACAACTTCTGTGACTTTCTTATCCATAAACAGCCTCCTTCCTGCCGCCATGTACCATTCACAAGAAAAGACCCCGTCCATAGAACGGTCTATCTTATTCTTTCTCGTTAGCTAACAAAAGCCCCTGCCGTTAAGCAGGGAATATCTGTCTTAGTATTACCAAATTTAAGAAGTAAAACTTGTAACAAAATATGTATATACGACAGAAATTTCTTACCTCTCCACATCAATAAAATGTAGATAGTAACACGAAAGAGTGGGTTTCCCCACTCTTCTTTTCACACAATATACATGACATGGTTATCTCGGTTAATAGTATACCATACCAAATGTTGATTTGCAAAGACTTTTCCTACCTATCAGAACAGCGATAACTGGTTTTGATCCGGCAAATCACCTAAACAACCTTGACTATCTAAATACTCAATAATTGTTTTCGAAACCTTACTACGCTGCTGCAAGTCTTCTTTTGATAAGAATTCTCCATTTTTGCGTGCTTCCACAATACTTAAAGCTGCGTTTGTACCAAGACCAGGCACCGCATTAAATGGAGGGATTAATGAGTCTCCATCAATAATAAAGTCTGTTGCATGTGAGCGATATAAATCCACCTTTTGGAATGAGTATCCACGCTCACACATTTCAAGTGTCATTTCTAGTACAGTCAATAAACTCTTCTCTTTCGGTGCTGCATCTAAACCTTTTTGCGCAATTTCATCAATTCTTGCACGTATAGATGCTGAACCTTTTGCCATCGCTTCTACGTCAAAGTCATCTGCACGAACCGTAAAGTATGCCGCATAGAATAAAAGCGCGAAATGTACTTTAAAGTATGCGATACGCACAGCCATAAGTACGTAAGCAGCCGCATGGGCTTTCGGGAACATGTACTTAATCTTCTTACATGAATCAATATACCAACCTGGTACATTATTACTTTTCATGTCCTCTTCCCATTCTTCTGGTACACCTTTACCTTTACGTACTGACTCCATGATTTTGAAGGCTAATGATGGGTCTAAACCTTGATAGATTAAATATACCATGATGTCATCACGACAACCGATAACTTCACTCAGCGTACATGTACCGTTATAAATTAACTCGTTTGCATTACCAAGCCATACGTCCGTACCATGTGATAACCCAGAAATTTGGACTAACTCTGAGAACGTCGTCGGTTTCGTCTCTTCTAACATCTGTCTTACGAATTTCGTACCAAACTCTGGTATACCAAGTGTACCTGTTTTACAGTTAATTTGTTCCTCCGTTACACCTAACGATTCTGGCCCTGAGAAAATTTTCATTACTTCTGGATCGTCCGTTGGGATTGTTTTTGGATCAATACCACTTAAATCTTGTAACATACGAATAACTGTCGGATCATCGTGTCCTAGTATATCAAGCTTCAGTAAATTATCATGAATAGAGTGGAAGTCAAAGTGTGTTGTTCTCCACTCAGCACCTATTGAATCTGCTGGATACTGTATTGGTGAGAAATCAAAAATGTCCATATAATCTGGCACAACGATAATACCACCTGGATGCTGCCCTGTTGTACGTTTTACACCGGTACATCCTGCTACTAAGCGGTCAATTTCTGCATTTCGAATTGTTAAGTTATGATCATTTGCATAACCTTTTACATATCCATAAGCAGTTTTTTCCGCAACTGTACCAATCGTTCCTGCACGATATACATAATCTTCACCGAATAGTACTTTCGTATAGTTATGGGCACGTGGTTGGTATTCCCCGGAGAAATTCAAATCGATATCGGGTACCTTATCTCCTTTAAATCCAAGGAACGTTTCGAACGGAATGTCATGTCCATCTTTTACATATGGAATATTACAAGTTGGACATTCTTTATCCGGTAAGTCAAAACCAGAACCTACAGAACCATCATTAAAGAATTCTGATTGCTTACATTTCGGACATACATAGTGTGGTGGTAATGGATTTACTTCTGTAATTTCCATCATCGTTGCAACGAATGATGAACCTACCGATCCACGCGAACCTACTAGATATCCGTCTACTAACGATTTTTTCACAAGCTTATGTGAAATTAAATAAATTACGGCGAATCCATGCCCGATGATACTTTTTAATTCTTTTTCTAAACGAGCTTCTACAATTTCAGGTAACTCTTCACCATAAATGCTACGCGCCATTTTATAACTCATATCACGCGTTTCATCATCTGCACCTTCAATTTTCGGTGTATATAGATCATCTTTTACTGGATGAACATCACCAATTAATGATGCAATCTTTTGTGTATTCGTTACGACAATTTCTTTCGCTACATCTTCACCTAAAAATGAGAAACACTCTAACATTTCATCCGTTGTACGGAAATGTACAGGTGGTAATGAATGTCGGTTTAACGGATTCGCTCCACCCTGTGAACTTACTAAAATTTTACGATACATTGCATCTTCTGGATTTAAGTAATGCACGTTTCCTGTAGCCACAACTGGTTTATCTAACGTCTCACCTAGTTTTACTAAGTTAGAAATAATTGTTTTTAATTGTCCCTCATCTCGAACGAGTTCACGCTCTACTAAATGACGTAACACTTCTGGTGGCATTACTTCAATGTAATCGTAGAACTGCGCAATTTCTTCTACCTCTTCAGGAGCTTTTTGCATCATCGCCTCAAACACTTCACCTTTATCACAAGCCGTTCCTACTAAAATACCTTCACGATACTTTTTTAATAGTGATCTTGGTACTCGTGGTACACGGTAAAAGTAATTTAAATGAGAATATGAAACAAGTTTATATAAATTTTTCAATCCAACATCCGATGTAGCAAGTAATGTCATATGACTTGGACGCCCGCGCTTATATGCATCCCCTTGTCCCATACTATCGTTTAATTGATCGTGATATTCAAAACCTTTTTCAATTACATCTTTTAACATTTTCACTAGTAAGTATCCCGTTGCTTCTGTATCATAAATTGCACGGTGATGCTGAGTTAATTCAATGTCCATCTTTTTACACAACGTATTTAAACGGTGATTTTTCATTTCTGGGAATAAGAATCGTGCAAGCTCTAACGTATCTATTACTGGATTTTTTGTTTTTTCTAAACCAGCTTTTTTAAATCCTACGTTAATAAAGCCCATATCGAAGCTTGCGTTATGAGCAACAAGTGTATGGTCGCCCATCCATTCTTCAAACTTTTTAAACACTTCGTCCACTTCTGGTGCGTCGGTTAACATATCATCTGTAATACCTGTTAATTCAATGATCGTTGCCGATAATGGTTGATGCGGATTTGCAAAAGATTCAAAGCGGTCAATAATTTCGCCGCCTTTTACTTTTACAGCAGCTAACTCAATAACTGTATCATATACAGCTGATAAACCTGTCGTCTCAACGTCGAAAACAACATACGTTTCCTCTGCAAGTAAACGATGCGCTTCGTTATACGCTATTGGTACACCGTCATTCACTAAGTTTGCTTCCACACCATATATAACTTTAATTCCAGCTTTTTTCCCAGCTGAATATGCTTCTGGGAATGACTGTGCAACAGCATGGTCTGTAATGGCAATAGCCTCATGCCCCCATTTACCAGCTTGAGCAACAAGCTTAGAAACTGGAGTAACAGCATCCATTTGACTCATTGGCGTGTGAAGATGGAGCTCTACTCGTTTTTCACCTTCTGGTGCTTTATCTTTACGAGACGGTCCTGTTATTTCATTAATATCATTTGCAATCATTACTAAATCTCGAACAAATGTATCATTTTGAACAGAACCACGAGCCTTCACCCACATTCCTTTTTTCAAGGATTGTAGCATTGGAATATCTTCTTTATCACGTGAGAACATTTTGATCATAATCGAATCTGTATAATCCGTTATTTTTAAAGTTAATAACGTACGTCCACTACGAAGCTCTTTCGTTTCCACATGGAAGACATATCCTTGAACTGTTTTTCTTCTTTCTTCATCTTGAATTTCTCGCATTGGTGTAATCTCTTCATCTGGCTTAATAAGATACCCGAGTGTGATCGGCCCTTCATGCACAACGCTGCTTTCTTCAGCTTGCTTCTTCGCCATTTCTTCCATAGCTTGTATAACACGCTCGCGGTCTTCTTGCTGCGTTTGCTCACGAAACTTTTGCATTTCTTCTGTATTTTGCTGTATATGTGTGTCTAACTGGAAACGCAGGAATCCAAAAGCCTCGTATTGATCCCCTACTGGTTTCGCAACGTTTTTCTTTAAAGCAGTAGATTCCAGCTCATTATTCACATTTATAAGTAACTTCACTCCATTGACCTGCGGAAGCTGCTTCTTTAAATAAGCAAACATAGGTGAAAATGTAATTCGTTCCGTACAAAGTGGCCAATACGCCCTCACTTCTTCTTCAGTAAATTGTTTGTTCTCTGTTTCTAATGCAAATGTTGTTCTTGCAATATGAGAAAATGATTGCTTAAGCTTTGTTTCTAGCAATTCATATAATTCTGTAGGCAAAATACGTGGCACTTGTAAATTAAAATGCCAACTTTTATTCGCTTTATCGATAACGAGCCTTTCAATACCACCGCCTTGTAAATATTGATTTATAAGGTCGTCTGGTATTTGCAACTGCTGGAGCAAAATTTGAAATCGCTCTTTTTGTTCATTTGTTAAAGACATAAGCACTCTCCTTCCATTTGCTATTATAAATTGAAACGTACTACAAAGAAAGATTTCTCCCTTCTTCTTTTACAAAATACGTTTACAAAGAAAGAGAAGGTACCTCATTACGAGGTACCTCTTCCTATTTTAAAATATTAGCAATATATGTTTGAAGTTCTTCTACTTTTACTTCTTCAGACTCACCTGTAGCACGTACTTTCACTTCTACAATACCTTCGTCTGCTTTTTTACCAACTGTCACGCGAACTGGAAGGCCGAATATATCAGCATCAGCAAATTTAACACCTGCACGTTCTGCACGATCATCTAGTAATACTTCATATCCTTGCTCTTGTAATGAGTTGTAGATGTTTTCACCCATTTCACGTTGTGCATCAGACTTCATATTCACTGGAATTACATGCACATGGAACGGTGCAACAGCTTTTGGCCAAACTAAACCGTTCTCATCATTAAACTGCTCTGCAATTGCTGCCACTGTACGAGACACACCAATGCCGTAACAACCCATAATAAGTGGTTGTGTTTTTCCGTTTTCATCTAGGAATGTTGCGTTCATTGCTTCACTATAACGAGTTCCTAATTTAAATACATGACCAACTTCAATTCCGCGTGCGAAAAGAATTGTTCCGTTTCCGTCTGGAGATTGGTCTCCTTCTTGAATGAATCGTAAATCCGTATATTGACTTACTTTAAAGTCACGTTCTGGATTTACATTTACATAATGGAATCCTTCTTCGTTCGCTCCTGAACATCCGTTGACAATTGATGCTACAGCGTGATCAGCAATAATTTCGATATCACCTGTTACACCAATTGGACCTAATGAACCAACTTCACAATTTAATAATTCTTTTACTTCTTCATGAGAGGCAAGCTCAACAACGGAAGCACCGTATACATTTTTCACTTTTACATCGTTTACTTCATGATCACCACGAACAAGTACCACTACTAATTTCTCATCTACTTTAAATACCATAGACTTAATGCACTTTTCAGCTTCGATGTTTAAGAATGCAGATACTTCTTCAATTGCTTTTTGGTCTGGTGTTGCTACTTTTTCAAGCTCTTTTTCTGCTTCGTCACTCTTCGTATACGTAGCTACAACAGGAGCCATTTCGATGTTCGCTGCATAATCAGATGTATCAGAGTATGCAATTGTATCTTCACCAACATCAGATAATACCATAAATTCATGTGTATCTTTTCCACCCATTGCTCCAGAATCAGCAATAACCGCACGGAAATTCAAGCCACAACGAGCAAAAATGTTAGAGTATGCTTTGTATAAGCGATCGTACACTTCATCTAAGCTCTCTTGCGTAGCATGGAAAGAGTATGCATCTTTCATTAGAAACTCTCTTCCACGTAATAAACCGAAACGAGGTCTTTGTTCATCACGGAATTTTGTTTGAATTTGATATAATGTTAACGGTAATTTTTTATACGATTTCACTTCATCACGTACAAGATCCGTAATTACTTCTTCATGTGTCGCTCCTAATGCAAATTCACGAGCGTTACGATCTTTCATACGCATTAATTCAGATCCGTAAGAATACCAACGACCTGACTCTTGCCATAATTCTGCAGCTTGCATCGCTGGCATTAATAATTCTACAGCACCTGCGCGCTCCATCTCTTCTCGAACGATACGTTCTACTTTGTGTAGTACTTTTAATCCAAATGGTAGAAAACTATAAATACCAGAAGCATTTTGACGCATAAAACCTGCACGAAGTAATAACTGATGACTCTTAATCTCCGCATCAGCTGGAACTTCACGTAATGTAGGACTAAATACCATACTTTGTTTCATTTATTCGCACCTCTTCATTTTACTCTTACACGCAGGAAAACCCCTCACCTCGAGTTAGGTGAGGGATTTTATTCTACGAGCTCTATTTCATTATAAGTTTCACTTTATTTTACAAGAAAAACTTACGAATGTCATTCCAAGTTACAACTAACATAAGTAACATTAATAATGCAAAACCAATAAAGTGAACCATCCCTTCTTTTTGACGGTCAATTGGTTTCCCGCGTAACGCTTCAATTAAGAAGAAGAACAAACGTCCACCGTCTAAAGCAGGAACTGGTAGTAAATTAAATAAACCAAGGTTAATACTTAAAACGGCTGCTAAATTTAATACACGCGTAAATCCATAATCTACCACTTGATCTGTAAGATTATAAATTCCTACTGGACCTGACAACTCATTAATAGAGAATTGACCCGTTACTAATTTCACAAGAGATTCAAAAATTAGTTTCGTCCAATAATATGTTTGTTCAAAACCTGATTTAATCGAACCCATTACTGTTTTCTCTACTGGAGTGTAAACACCAATTCTACCAATTTCTTCTTTACCTTCTTTATCAAGCGTTGGCGTTACTTTCACATTAAACTGTTCACTATCACGCTTTACTTGTAACGTAAGTTCTTTATTCGGGTTTTCACGTACAATGGTAACAACATCTTTCCATGTACTTGTGTTTTTCCCATCAATAGCTTGAATTGTATCATTTTCTTTTAATCCAGCTTGCTCTGCTGCACTATTCTCCATCACTTTTCCGACCATTGGTTTGTCAACAGGAACACCTTGTACAAATCCAAGAATCACAAAAATAACAAATGCTAAAATGAAGTTCATTGCAGGACCCGCAAAGATCGTTAAAGCACGTTGACCTAATTTCTTAGAGCCAAACTGTCTATTATACGGAGCAATTTGAATTTCTTCACCGGCAGTAATAATACGAGCCTTCTCATTCACTCGGAATGTTTGAAGCTCTTCCTCGTACTCTTCATAACCCGAAATTGTTAAATTATGCTCTAAATCAGATTGTTCGACTTCAATAACGCGAACATTTGGATACTTTTCATATCCATCAAAAACTAATTTTACAACTTCGTCTTTTTCGTTTAATACAAGGCCAACCTTTTTCCCTGGCTTTAACTCAACTGTATCTGCATCCTCGCCAGCCATTCTTACATAGCCGCCAAGGGGCAGTAATCGAATCGTATACACCGTTTCATTCTTTTCAAATGAGAATATTTTCGGACCAAAACCAATCGCAAACTCACGGCATAAAATACCTGCTCGTTTTGCGAAATATAGATGCCCTAGCTCATGGAAAAATACGAGTGCACCGAAAATTAATATAAAGGCAATCGCTGTATTCAATTCCATACCACCTTTGCTAAATTTGTTCCATCACAAACCGTCTTGTGGTTGCATCAATTTCCAGAATTTCCTCTAAGCTTGGACGTGCAATGACATTGTGATGGTTCATTGCTTTTTCAATGAGGTCTTCCACTGTTAAGAAACCAATTCTCTTTTGTAAAAAAGCTTCAACAGCTACTTCATTCGCTGCATTCATTACAGCTGGCATACTTCCACCTGTTTTTCCAGCTTCATACGCAAAGCGCAAGCAACGGAAACGTTCTTGATTCATTTTCTCAAAATGCAATGTACCCATTTCCCATAAATTTAACTGCTTTGTGTCTGAAAGAGGCAATCGATCAGGATATGTAAGTGCGTATTGAATTGGCACTCTCATATCAGGTGAGCCAAGCTGTGCCATCACACTACGATCTTCAAATTCAACCATAGAATGAATAATACTTTCTTTATGTAAAACAACATCGATTTGCTCATAAGGGATACCGAAAAGCCAATGTGCTTCAATTACTTCTAGCCCCTTATTAATCATTGTAGCAGAATCAATTGTAATTTTCGAACCCATTGACCAGTTTGGATGTCGAAGCGCATCTTCTACGGTCACATGATGCAATTCATCTCTCGTTTTATCACGGAAACTTCCACCAGAAGCCGTTATAATTAGTCGAGAAATTCTTTTTTCATTTTCACCATTCAAGCATTGAAAAATAGCTGAATGTTCACTGTCTACTGGAAGTAACGAAACATTATGTCTTCGCGCTGCTTCCATTACAAGATGCCCTGCAGTTACTAACGTTTCTTTGTTTGCAATTCCAATTGTTTTTTTCGCCTCAATTGCACGAAGTGTCGGTAACAACCCTACGCTACCTACAACAGCATTTACTACAATCTCCGCATCTGGATGTAATGCTACTTCTAAAAGTCCTTCACTACCATATACAATTTTTGTATTACCAGAGACAGCTTGTAATTTTAAAACATCTTCCTCTCTTTGCACAGAGACAATTTGCGGAGAAAATTCTTGAATGACTTTTACTGCATAGTCAATATTTTTCCCTACAGAAAAAGCAACGAGACGGAATTGGTCTGGGTGCGAGCGTAATACATCTAAAGTTTGTGTACCAATTGATCCGCTTGCACCTAATAAACTAATGTTTTTCATGACTCCAACCCCTCGTTCATTTATTAATTGTATTGTAATAAGAAGTAGAGAATTGGTAAAACGAATAACCAACTATCTGTTCGATCTAATATACCACCATGTCCAGGTAAAATTGTACCTGAATCTTTTACGCCATAATGACGTTTAAATGCAGATTGTACTAAATCACCAATTTGTCCAAAAATAGAAATGATAATTGTCAGCACAATTAAAATTACTACATTCGATTCCACTGGGAAGAACATGTTGTAAACAAGCGCCACAATAATTCCACAAACGATGCCGCCTAATGAACCTTCAATCGTTTTATTTGGACTAATTTCTGGCCATAATTTTCTTTTTCCTAATGCTTTTCCTACGAAATATGCACCTGAATCAGTAGCCCATATAACAAATAATGCGCAAAACACATATTTAATTCCTAAAATTCTCGTTTCATTCAAATATAAGAATCCCATTGCAACATATGTTGTCGCCATTAGTAAAAATGAAGCATTATCAAAAGTAAATGTATTCTTAGAAAGGACTGTATATGATAAAAGTAATAGAACAATCACAAATGTGATTTCTAATTTACCTAATCCAATCCAAGTAAACAGTTCTGATGCACTACTTGGAATTAAAATAATCCATAATAATACTGCAGCTAAAACTGTTGGTACTGAAATAAGCGTAAGCTTATTCATACGAATTAATTCATATAAACCTATAGAAGCAAGTGCATACACTAAAACCGTAAAAGGCACGCCACCGTAAATTACGATGGGAATGAATAGCGCGGCAGCAACCACTCCAGTAATAATTCTCTGTTTCACTACCAAACCCTCTCTTTCTACACGCCTCCGAATCTGCGCCCTCTATGCTGAAAGTCTGTAATCGCATTTAGCAAATGTTCCTCGGTAAAATCTGGCCAATACACATCTGTAAACCAAAATTCCGAATATGCAATTTGCCATAACATGAAATTACTAATACGTAGCTCTCCGCTCGTACGGATTAACAATTCTGGGTCAGGTAAAGAACTCGTCATTAGGTAGGAAGAAAGCATTTCTTCGCTTACATCTTCAACACGAACTTTTCCTTCCTCACTATCTTTCATCATATGTTGCACAGCAGAAACGATTTCATCTCGACTTCCATAGTTTAACGCGAAATTCAGAATTAATCCCGTATTCTCTTTCGTCTCTTCCATGGCCTTCTCCATCGCTCTGCGTGTATGCGTAGGAAGACGATCTTGTTGCCCTATTACACGGACTTGTACGTTCTCTTCAATCAATTCTGGTAAAAATGTACCTAAAAATTCTTCTGGAAGCTTCATTAAATAATCAACTTCCTTTTTTGGTCTTTTCCAGTTCTCAGTTGAAAAAGCATAAAGAGTTAATACTTTCACATTAAGTTTGCTTGCAAATTTTGTGATTTTCTTTACAACTTGCATGCCTTCATGATGTCCCGCAATACGAGGCATCGCTCTCCTCTTTGCCCACCTTCCATTACCATCCATAATAATGGCAATATGTTCTGGGATGTATCCTTTTTTCACTTCTTCAACGAGATGATCAAACGATGTGTCCTTTTTACCTTTAAAAAAAGGAAAGTTTTTAAACATCATTCATACCCTCCAACAAGCAGACGTATGCCTAAAAGTGTAAAAAGACCCCCTTAAGAAGAGGGTCATATTTGCGAAAGTATCGCTATTACACTTCCATGATTTCTTTTTCTTTGTTTTTTGCGATTTCGTCAACTTTTGCAATATATTTATCTGTTTCTTTTTGGATATCTTCAGTATATCCTCTTAAATCGTCTTCTGTAATCTCGCCAGCTTTTTCAAGCTTCTTAAGATCATCGTTACCGTCACGACGTACGTTACGAACAGCAACTTTTGCTTCTTCAGCATATTTTTTCACAACTTTTACAAGATCACGACGACGCTCTTCTGTTAATGCAGGGAATGCAATACGAATTACAGTTCCATCATTAGAAGGGTTTAAGCCTAAATCTGCTTTTAAAATTGCTTTTTCGATATCACCGATAGAAGTTTTATCATACGGTTGAATTACAAGTAAACGTGCTTCTGGAACTGTAATGTTCGCTAATTGCACAACTGGTGTTGGTGCACCATAGTAATCAACTTGTACTTTATCTAATACAGACGCGTTTGCACGACCAGCGCGAACTGTTGCTAATTCGCGTGAATAAGCAGCAACCGCTTTTTCCATTTTTTCATTTGCAGACTTCAATACTTGTTGTCCCATATTTATTTCCCCCTTACAACTGTTCCGATATTTTCGCCTAACACGGCACGTTTAATATTCCCTTTTTCCATAACTGAGAATACAATTAATGGAATATCATTATCCATACATAGAGAAGAAGCTGTAGAATCCATTACACCTAAACCTTCTTTTAATACATCTAAGTAAGTAAGTGTTTCGTATTTCGTAGCTGTTGGGTCAATAGATGGATCTGCATTATATACGCCATCCACATTGTTTTTCGCCATTAAAATTACGTCAGCTTCAATTTCCGCTGCACGTAATGCTGCCGTTGTATCTGTAGAGAAGTATGGGTTACCAGTACCTGCTGCAAAGATAACAACACGTTTTTTCTCTAAGTGACGAACTGCTTTACGACGAATGTAAGGCTCTGCCACTTGACGCATTTCAATTGAAGTTTGTACGCGAGTTTGAATTCCGATGTTCTCCAAGCTATCTTGAAGAGCTAATGAATTCATAACTGTCGCTAACATGCCCATGTAATCCGCTCCTGCACGATCCATGCCCATCTCACTTCCAATTTTTCCACGCCAAATGTTACCGCCGCCAACAACAACAGCAACCTCTACATCTAGTTCTGCAATTTCTTTCACTTGTTCCGCAACTGACTTAATAACAGCTGGGTTGATTCCAAATCCTTGCTCGCCAGCTAAAGCTTCTCCACTCAGCTTTAAAACGACACGATTATATTTCGGTTTACTCATAATGAACCTCCAATTGCTTACATCTTTATTTTAAAAAAGGGAACACAATGTGTTCCCTAATCTGTATTAGTTACTACCTTTTACTTGGTTCATTACTTCTTCAGCAAAGTTGTCTTCGCGTTTTTCTATACCTTCACCAACAGCGTAGCGAACGAATCCTTTTAATGTTGCGCCTTTAGACTCAACGAATTGACGAACTTTCATATCAGGGTTTTTAACGAATGCTTGGTCAAGTAAGCAAATCTCTTCGAAGAATTTGCCTAGACGGCCTTCAACCATTTTTGCAACGATTTTTTCAGGCTTGCCTTCGTTTAATGCTTGTTGTGTTAATACTTGACGCTCATGCTCAACTTCTTCAGCTGTTACAGCATCACGATCGATGTATTTTGGGTTAACTGCAGCGATGTGCATTGCTACGTCTTTAGCAGCCGCTTCATCAGTAGAACCTTCAAGAACTGTTAGAACACCAATGCGTCCACCCATGTGTAGGTAAGCACCGAATGCATCTGCATCAGTTTTTGATACGATTTCGAAACGACGAAGTGTAAGCTTTTCACCAATTTTAGCGATTGCTTCGTTGATGTGCTCTTCAACTTTTTTACCGTTTTCCATTGTTTGAGCCATAGCTTCTTCAACGTTAGCAGGCTTCTTAGCTAATAGGTGAGCAGCTAATTCTTTAATTAATGTTTGGAAACCTTCGTTTTTCGCAACGAAATCAGTTTCAGAGTTTAATTCTAAGATTAAACCGTCGTTACCGTTTGTTTCGATGAAAGTTAAACCTTCAGCAGCGATGCGGTCTGCTTTTTTAGCAGCTTTCGCGATACCTTTTTCACGTAAGAAGTCAATTGCCTTCTCCATGTCGCCGTTAGTTTCTGTTAAAGCTTTTTTGCAGTCCATCATACCTGCGCCAGTTTTTTCACGTAATTCTTTTACCATTTGTGCAGTGATTGCCATACTTTTCATCCTCCTAAAATATGTATTTATACCTTTTATAAAGGTGTTTATACCTTAAAAAAGGTGATAAAAGGCCGAACCCCTTATCACCTTTCCAACTTTGTTACGCAGTAACAGTTTCTTCACCTTGTTTTGCTTCAAGGATCGCGTCTGCCATTTTAGATGTAAGAAGTTTTACAGCACGAATTGCATCATCGTTCGCTGGGATAACGTGATCGATTTCGTCTGGATCACAGTTTGTATCAACGATACCGATGATTGGAATGTGTAATTTGCGTGCTTCAGCAACTGCAATACGCTCTTTACGAGGGTCTACTACGAACAATGCACTTGGAAGACCTTTCATATCTTTAATACCGCCTAAGAATTTCTCAAGACGCTCTAACTCTTTTTTAAGTTGAACAACTTCTTTCTTAGGTAGTACTTCGAAAGTACCATCTTCTTGCATTCTTTCGATGTCTTTAAGACGCTTGATACGCTTTTGGATTGTTTGGAAGTTAGTTAAAGTTCCACCTAACCAACGTTGGTTAACGAAGTACATACCAGCACGAGTTGCTTCTTCTTTAATAGCTTCTTGTGCTTGTTTTTTAGTACCTACGAATAAGATGTCTCCGCCTTCAGCAGCGATGTCACGCATAACTTTGAAAGCTTCCTCAACTTTTTTCACAGTTTTTTGTAAGTCGATGATGTAGATACCGTTACGCTCTGTGAAAATGTAACGCTTCATTTTTGGGTTCCAACGACGAGTTTGATGTCCGAAATGAACACCAGCTTCAAGCAATTGCTTCATAGAAATTACTGACATAATATAGTTCCTCCTAAATGGTTTTTGATATCCTCCGTTTACTTCATCTCTAAGCGAAACTACAAACGTAGCACCAACACTTAAATCAGTAAACGTGTGTACTTTGTACTGACACCACTGCTTACTATATCATACTGAAATATTACAATCAAGTCGAAAATGCGAACAATGTAAAACTTTCTTTGTTCATACTCGAATTCTAGTATTACCAACCTACATTTCTTTTAAGCAAAAAAAGTGAAATGCAATTCATGGCCTTTCAAAAAAATGCGATTATGACGCTATGTACGAACAACATCAATCTGTTATACAAAAAACTCTCCTCAAAAAATGAGAAGAGTTTTATAAATTAGTTTGTTTTTAATTTAGCAAGTTCATGTAAGAATTTGTCGTTTAGTACTTTAATGTATGTTCCTTTCATACCTAAAGAACGCGACTCAATTACACCAGCACTTTCTAATTTACGAAGTGCATTTACGATTACCGAACGAGTGATTCCTACGCGGTCAGCAATTTTACTTGCAACAAGTAAACCTTCTGTTCCGTTTAATTCTTCGAAGATGTGCTCGATTGCTTCTAACTCACTGTAAGATAATGAGCTGATCGCCATTTGAACAACAGCTTTGCTACGTGCTTCTTCTTCAATTTCTTCTGCTTTTTCACGTAAAATTTCCATACCTACAACAGTTGAGCTGTACTCAGCAAGAATTAAATCATCATCTAAGAACTCTTGACCAAGACGAGCTAAAACTAATGTACCTAGACGCTCACCGCCACCAACGATCGGTACGATTGTAGTTAAGCCTTGACCAAATAATTCTTTATTTTCTACTGGGAATGCTGTGTAAGCACTGTTTACATCTAAGTTTGAAGATGTTTCTGTAATGTTGAATAAGCTTTGTGTATACTCTTCTGGGAATTGACGCTCTGCAAGCATTTGTTTCATACGCTCATTCTCGATTTGTTGGTGAATTGCATAACCTAGTAATTTACCACGACGGCTTACTACGAATACGTTCGCTTCGATTACTTCACACATTGTGTCAGACATTTCTCTAAAGTTTACAGGCTTTCCTGCTGCGCTCTGTAATAACGCATTTAATTTTCTTGTTTTTGCTAATAATTCCATTTCAAAAGTTCCTCCTACATGTTACTCACATATTTTTTCATCACTTGGAAACTAGGGCGAGTCACCTGATGACACTATTACAAAATAAACTGGCTCACATCTTTATTTTTAGCAATCGTTGCTAATTTTTCCTCAACGTATTGAGGCGTTATCGTTATTTTCTCTAACGTAATTTCAGATGCTTCAAACGATAAATCTTCAAGGAGCTTCTCCATAATCGTATGAAGTCTTCTTGCTCCAATATTATCTGTATCCTGATTAACTTGATAAGCAATCTCAGCAATCTTACGAATAGCTTCGTCTGAAAATTCAATTTCTATACCTTCAGTCGCTAATAAAGCAATATATTGTTTAATTAACGCATTATCAGGCTCGATTAATATTTTAACAAAATCATCCGTCGATAATTTTGTTAATTCTACTCGAATCGGAAATCTCCCTTGTAATTCCGGAATCAAATCTGACGGTTTAGACATATGAAACGCTCCAGCTGCAACGAATAAAATATAATCCGTTTTTACTGATCCGTATTTTGTCGCAACATTTGATCCTTCTACAATTGGTAAAATGTCACGTTGCACACCTTCACGTGATACATCTACACTATTCGACTGCTTACCAGCAATTTTGTCAATTTCATCGATAAAAATAATCCCGAGCTGTTCAGCACGATAAACAGCCTCTTGTGTAACTTCATCCATATCAATTAAGCGCTGTGCTTCCTCATTTGTCAAGACTTTTCTTGCTTCTTTTACAGAAAGTTTACGTTTTTTTGTTTTTTTCGGCATAAAACTTCCTAATGCATCTTGAAAATTCATCCCCATTTGTTCCATGCCAGTTCCTTGCAGCATATCGAACATGGAAGACTGTTGTTCAGTCACTTCAATCGATACAATTTCATCTTCAAGAAGTCCTGCAGCAAGCTTTCTTTCCACATCTTGACGTTTCTTTTCGATTTCAACATCTTCCTGTGAATCTGTTGTTTGGTTCGAATTTTGAGCGCCACCAAATAGCATTTCTAATGGGTTTTTAAATCCAGATTGCTTCTCCGGACTCGGCACTAAAATTTCAACAAGACGTTGGTTCGCTTGTTCTTCTGCTTTGTCTTGTACTTTTACTACCATTTCTTCTTTCACAATGCGAACTGACGTTTCCACAAGGTCACGTACCATCGATTCTACATCTCTACCTACATATCCAATTTCTGTAAATTTCGTAGCTTCAACCTTAATAAAAGGTGCTCCAACGAGTTTCGCCATTCGTCGTGCTACCTCTGTTTTACCAACACCTGTCGGTCCAATCATTAAAATATTTTTAGGTGCAATTTCATCACGTAGATTTTCAGCTAATTTACTTCGGCGGTATCGATTTCTTAAAGCTACAGCAACCGCTTTCTTCGCATCCTTTTGACCGATAATGTATTGATCTAATTTTTCCACAATTTGACGCGGAGTAAAATGTAAATGCATATAAAATGCCTCCCTTACGATTCTACAATTCTTCCACAATTATATTGTGGTTTGTATACACACAAATATCGCCTGCAATGTCTAAACTCGCTTTCGCAATTTGCTTCGCTGTTAAATGTTCACTTGCATATTGTTTTAAAGCACGACCTGCTGAAAGCGCATAATTTCCGCCAGATCCAATTGCTAAAATACCATCATCCGGTTCAATCACTTCTCCCGTACCTGAAACAAGGAGCATCGTTGTTTTATCCATGACAATGAGCATCGCTTCTAGCTGACGTAACATTTTGTCACCGCGCCATTGCTTCGCCATCTCAACAGCAGCACGCTGCAAGTTTCCATTATACTCTTCTAATTTCCCTTCAAACATTTCAAAAAGAGTAAATGCATCAGCAACTGAACCTGCAAAACCAGCTAAAACTTTCCCTTGAAAAAGTTTACGAACCTTACGAGCTGTATGTTTCATTACAACAGCATTTCCCATTGTCACCTGGCCATCTCCAGCCATTGCACATTCTCCATTATGATGAACTGCAAATATCGTTGTAGCGTGGAAATTTCCCATAGAAAAAACTCCTTTATATGTTTTTATAGCTTTAAAAGCAATTTATGCCCGTGGGTGATGCTTCATGTAGACAGAACGCAATCTTTCTTTAGAGACATGGGTATAAATTTGTGTCGTAGACAAATTTTCATGACCGAGTAGCTCCTGTACAGTACGTAAATCTGCCCCTTCATCTAACATATGTGTAGCAAATGTATGCCTTAACATATGAGGACTTATACGCATTGTCAGTGAAGCTTTCTTAATGAGTTCATTTAATACATAGCGTACTCCTCGACTTGTCAGCGGCGTGCCTTTCGCATTTAAAAATACCATATGAGATTGTTCTTCAGTTTTCTTGGCTAACTGTTTTCTCCCGTTCTCTATATAAGTAAATAAAGCATCTTGTGCATAGCTCCCGAACGGAATATACCTTTGTTTTTTTCCTTTTCCCATTACTAAAATTGTTCCCACCGCAAAGTCAATATCGGTAAGTTGTAAATTGACACATTCACTCACACGGATCCCGGTCGCATACATCAACTCTAATAAAGCTTGATTCCTTTGACCTAACGGGGTTTCCGTATCAGAAACTTCAAATAATTCCTCTAATTCTTCAGCATATAAAAACTTTGGGATTGACAATTCTTTTTTGGGGAGTGACGCAAGTGCAAACGGATTATCCTTCCGATAACCTTCACGCATCAAAAAACGATATAAACTTCGTAAGCTTGATACTTTTCTTGCGACAGATTTACGGGCTAACTTTTCATCGTGCAACGTCGTTAAGTACAAACGAACATCCGCGTATGTAATATCTAAAAAAGAGGATATGCCTTCTCGCTCCATAAATTGCACAAAATGTTCTAAATCATTTTGATAACTTGCAATTGTATATTTTGAATAATTTCTTTCAATTTGTAAATATCCAACGAATAATTGTAACAATTTCTTCACATTCACACAATTCACCTCAATAAAGGCTACTAAATCGTATCACAACTTAGTAGCCTTTGCAAGAAATTTAACTAAATATTTACAAAATTTCGAATCGTTTCTAAAGCGCGTGCTGCATAGGCTTCATTACGTTCTGCTTTTTTCTTAATTTTCTTCTCTAACGGTGCAAACAGACCGAAGTTTGCATTCATTGGCTGGAAGTTTTTCGCGTTTGTCGCAGTAATATAATTCGCCATACTTCCCATTGCAGTTACAGGTGGCAATACAACCGGCTCTTCACCTTTTACAAGTCGAGCAGCGTTGATACCTGCTAGCAATCCTGAAGCCGCCGATTCAACATACCCCTCTACTCCAGTCATTTGACCAGCGAAGAATAAATCATCACGTTGTTTATATTGGTATGTTGGACGAAGTAAGTTAGGTGAATTAATAAACGTATTACGATGCATTACACCATAACGTACAATCTCTGCGTTTTCCAGTCCCGGAATCAACTGTAACACTTCTTTTTGCGGTCCCCATTTTAAATGCGTTTGGAAACCTACGATATTGTATAACGTACCCGCTGCATCATCTTGACGTAACTGAACAACAGCATATGGCGTTTTCCCTGTTTTTGGATCTTCTAATCCAACAGGTTTCATCGGTCCAAATACTAGTGTTTGTCTTCCTCTACTTGCCATAACTTCTACCGGCATACAACCTTCAAAGAAAATTTCTTTTTCAAATTCTTTTAAAGGTACTGTTTCAGCAGCGATTAAAGCCTCGTAAAAACGGTCAAATTCCTCTTCCGTCATTGGACAGTTTAAATATGCCGCTTCACCTTTATCGTAACGAGATTTTAAATACACTTTATTCATATCAATGCTGTCTTTCTCAACAATCGGTGCTGCTGCATCATAGAAATAAAAGTAGTCTTCACCCGTTAATTCTTTTAATTGCGCAGAAAGATCAGGCGACGTAAGTGGACCTGTCGCAATAACAGTAGGACCTTCTGGAATTTCAGTGATTTCTTCATTCACCACAGTTACGTTCGGATGATTTTTCACATATTCCGTTACTTTTGCTGCAAATTCATGACGATCTACCGCTAAAGCCCCTCCTGCTGGTACAGAACACTCATCAGCTGCACGAATAATAACAGAATCCATTAAACGCATTTCTTCTTTAATAACACCAACAGCATTTGTTAATGTGTTTGCGCGAAGCGAGTTACTACATACTAATTCTGCAAATTTATCTGTGTGATGAGCTGGCGTTTGCCTTACCGGTCTCATTTCGTATAATCTTACTTGGACACCACGTTTTGCAATTTGGTAAGCTGCTTCACTTCCTGCAAGACCTGCGCCAATGACGTTTACTACTTGTGTTGTCATATATTTATCACCTTTCCTTTTCTTCCCGAAAAAAATGTGAGCAGTTACGCTCACATTTGTTGTTCTTCTTCATAATCACACGAAATACATTGTACTTGTACGCCTTTTTTCAACTTCTTCTCTACTAGCATACCTTCACACTTCGGACATTTACGGCCAATCGGCTTATCCCAAGATACAAAGTCACACTCTGGATACGTACCGCACCCATAGAAAAGACGTTTCTTTTTATTACTACGACGTTCAATAATTTGACCTTTATCACATTTCGGACAAGTAACACCGATTTCTTTCACAATCGGTTTTGTATTACGACAATCTGGGAAATTCGAGCAAGCCATAAATTTCCCGTATTTACCCATTTTAAAGACCATTGGGTGATTACATAATTCACAATCTTCCCCAGCTGGTTCATCTTTAATTTCCACTTCACGCATTTCTTTTTCCGCTTTTTCTAAACGCGGTTCAAATCCTACGTAGAAATCATCAACAATTTTTACCCAATTCGCATTTCCTTCTTCTACTTCATCGAGGCTTTGCTCCATGTTAGCAGTAAATTCAATGTTAATAATCTCCGGGAAAAACTCTAAAATAAGTTCAATTACTATTTCACCTAGTTCAGTTGGAACGAAGCGTTTATTATCCAAACCTACATATCCACGTTTTTGAATCGTTTCAAGTGTCGGTACGTAAGTCGACGGTCTTCCAATTCCAAGCTCTTCAAGTGTTCTTACTAAACGAGCCTCTGTATAGCGCGGCGGAGGTTGTGTAAAGTGTTGCTTCGGTTCTAAATCCTTCGAAAATACGGTTTCCCCTACTTCTAAAGGTGGCAACATCTTATCCTTTTCTTCAGCCCCATCATCTTTCGACTCTACATACACTTTCATAAATCCTGGGAACTTTACAACAGATCCACTTGAACGGAACTGAACATTATTATTAATGAGTCTCGCTGTCACAGTATCCATTATAGCAGACGCCATTTGACTTGCAACAAATCGCTCCCAAATCAATTTATACAATCGAAGTTGGTCACGACTTAAGAAACTCTTTAGTTCCTCTGGCTTTCTCATTACCGAAGTAGGACGAATTGCCTCATGCGCATCTTGTGCGTTCGACTTCTTCGTTTCTTTCTTCTTTTCTGTTCCTATGTATTCCGTACCAAACGCCTCAGTAATGTACGTACGTGCCTCTGTTTGAGCTGTTTCTGAGATACGTGTTGAATCAGTTCTCATATACGTAATAAGACCTACAGTTCCTTGTTTTCCAAGATCAATTCCTTCATACAATTGCTGCGCAAGCATCATCGTTTTCTTTGCTCGCATGTTTAACTTACGCGCCGCCTCTTGTTGCAAGGAAGATGTTGTAAATGGTAATGCTGGATTACGTTTTCGCTCTTTTCTCGTTACATTTTCAACTGAGAACGCATTATCTTTCAGCCGTTCAATTATTTCATTCACTTGTGTTTCATTCGTTAATTGAACTTTTTCACCATCTACACCGTAAAAGCTTGCTTCAAATGTGTCTTTCCCTTTCACAAATTCTGTCTTAATTGTCCAGAATTCTTCAGGCTCGAAACTTTGTATTTCTCTTTCACGTTCGATAATTAAACGAACTGCTACAGATTGTACGCGTCCTGCACTTAATCCTTTTTTTACTTTCTTCCATAATAAAGGACTAATATTATAACCAACAAGACGATCTAGTATACGTCTTGCTTGTTGTGCATCTACTAAATTCATGTTAATCGCGCGAGGATGTTTGAATGATTCTTTTATTGCATCTTTTGTAATCTCATTAAACACAACTCGGCAATCTGATTCAACGTCCACATTTAACGTATTGGCTAAATGCCAAGCAATAGCTTCCCCTTCGCGGTCTGGATCGGCCGCGAGATAGACTTTCTTTGCTTTTTTTGCTGCTGATTTTAAGTCTTTTAAGACGGGACCTTTACCACGAATGGTAATATACTTCGGGGTGAAGTTGTTCTTTACTTCTATCCCCATTTGGCTTTTAGGTAAATCGCGAACGTGTCCCATAGACGCGACAACTTTGTATTTTTTCCCTAAATATTTCTCAATGGTCTTCGCCTTAGAAGGCGACTCCACGATTACGAGGTAATCTGACATGCTAGTGCCTCCTTAAGAGGTGGATTCAAGTCTTCATTAATCTTATTGATTTCTCTTGTTTTTGTCAATCAAGAATGAATATACCATACAGTGCCTATCTACCATTTGTCAATAATTGTTTAATAAAAACATAAAAATATAAGGTTAATTTAAAATCTCTTCCAGTATATCCTCTGCATTTCTTACTAGTTTCGCTCCTTGTTGAATGAGATGATTTGTTCCTGATGCACTATCTATAAATATAGGTCCAGGCAGTGCAAATACCTCTCTATTTTGCTCTAGAGCAAGGTCTGCGGTAATAAGTGTTCCACTTCTTGATTTCGCTTCTACAACTAAAACACCTTTACTTATGCCACTAATAATTCGATTCCTTTTTGGAAAATACCATTTTTTCGGTGCATAGTGCGGAGGATACTCTGTTAATAACAATATATATTCATTCCACACTTCATATAAATATCGATTCTCTCTTGGATATATATACGATAATCCATGTCCTAGTATCGCAATTGTTGGGCAATGCCGTCTTACTGTAATTTCATGAGACATCGCATCTATCCCTCTTGCAAATCCACTGACAATAAGCCATTCTTTTTCTAATAATGGATGTAAAATAAATTTCAAACTTTCATATCCATATAAAGTCGGTTCTCTCGTTCCAACAACCGCTAATTTATTCACTTTATTGAGAAAATCTTTTTCTCCTTTTCCATATAATACAAAGGGAGGATCTTGTATTTCACGTAATAATTTTGGATAATCTTCATCCCATATTGTCATATAAAAGAATCGATTTTTCTCTAAATAAGATATATATTGTGGGAGATTTGAACTTTGAAGAAAATTTACTAATTCTGAAGATTTTTTCGAGGATATTCCAGTGTAACATTCAATTTGTTTTGCATTAAAATTGTATATTTCCTTCAATTCTGGATCGACATGTAATAGCCTCTCTATCGCCTTCCAATGGTCTGCTAACAAGTAATGAAGATGTAATAATCGTTCTCTTTTCATCCTAATTCTCCTTACCCATAATTTTTATTATGTTAACAAGAACTTTGTAAAAAGACACCTTCAAGCAAGAAGGTGTCTTTCAACAGATTAGTAGTTTTTACAAGTCTCAAATAGACCTTTTTCTTTTAAGACAGAGATTAGCGTTTCACCCATAACTGCTGGAGTTTCCGCTACTTTAATACCACAAGCTTCCATCGTTTTAATCTTTTCTGCAGCAGTTCCTTTACCGCCAGAAATGATTGCACCAGCATGACCCATACGTTTGCCAGCAGGCGCTGTTTGGCCGCCAATGAAGCCTACAACCGGTTTTGTCATATTAGCTTTCACCCATTCAGCTGCCTCTTCTTCCGCTGTACCACCGATTTCACCAATCATAATTACAGCATGTGTTTCTTCATCTTCATTAAATGCTTTTAACGCATCAATAAAGTCTGTACCGTTAACAGGGTCTCCGCCGATACCTACAGCCGTAGATTGACCAATACCTTCTTGTGTTAACTGATGTACAGCCTCATACGTTAATGTACCAGAGCGAGATACGATACCTACATGACCTTTTTTATGAATGTACCCTGGCATAATACCAATTTTACATTCATCAGGTGTGATAACACCTGGGCAGTTCGGTCCAAGTAAACGTGTATGTTTACCAGCCATATATCTCTTTACATTTACCATATCTAATACAGGAATTCCTTCAGTAATACATACTACTAAATCAATTTCTGCATCAACTGCTTCCATAATTGCATCAGCCGCAAAAGCGGGTGGAACGTATACAACTGAAGCGTTTGCGCCTGTTGCTTTCACTGCATCTTCTACAGTATCAAATACTGGTACACCTTCAATATCAGTGCCACCTTTACCTGGCGTTACACCACCGACAATTTTCGTACCGTATTCTATCATTTGCTTTGTGTGGAATAACCCTTGAGAACCTGTAATACCTTGAACAATAACTTTTGTATCTTTATTAACTAATACGCTCATTTTTCTCCCCCGCTTTCTATTAGCCCACTAGTGAAACAATTTTTTGTGCACCGTCTGCCATAGATTCTGCTGCAACAATATTTAAGCCAGACTCATTTAAAATTTTCTTACCTAACTCTACGTTTGTACCTTCAAGACGTACAACTAAAGGCAATTCAAGACCTACTTGTTTCGTTGCTTCAATAACACCTTCTGCAATAACATCACACTTCATAATGCCACCAAAAATGTTAACGAAGATACCTTTTACATTTTTGTCAGAAAGGATAATTTTGAATGCTTCTGTAACCTTTTCAGCTGTCGCACCGCCACCAACATCTAAAAAGTTAGCTGGATCGCCATGGTAATGTTTAATGATATCCATCGTAGCCATCGCTAAACCTGCACCATTAACCATACAACCGATATTTCCATCTAAAGGAATGTAGTTTAAGTCATATTTAGAAGCTTCGATTTCTTTTGCATCTTCTTCATCAAGGTCACGAAGTTCTAAAATATCCTTATGGCGATATAAAGCATTAGAATCAAAGTTTAATTTCGCATCTAATGCCATAACTTTACCATCACCTGTTGTAACAAGTGGGTTAATCTCTGCGATAGAGCAATCTTTTTCGATAAAAGCACGGTATAAGCCCATCATAAACTTCACAGCTTGTCCTACAAGCTCTTTTGGAATATTGATGTTAAATGCAATTCGGCGTGCTTGGAAGCCTTGTAAGCCTACTGCTGGATCAATATATTCTTTAAAGATTTTTTCAGGTGTTTTTTCTGCTACTTCTTCAATTTCTGTTCCGCCTTCTTCAGAAGCCATTAAAACAACTTGAGAAGTTGCACGGTCTAAAACAAGACCTACATAATATTCTTTTTTAATATCGCAACCTTCTTCGATAAGTAAGCGTTTTACTTCCTTACCTTCAGGACCTGTTTGATGTGTCACAAGTGTAGTTCCTAAAATGCTCTCTGCATATGTACGAACTTCATCTAAATTTTTTGCAACTTTTACTCCGCCAGCTTTGCCGCGTCCACCAGCGTGAATTTGTGCTTTCACTACACATACATCCGTTCCTAATTCTTTCGCCACTTCTACAGCTTCTTCTACTGTAAATGCAACCTTCCCGTTCGGAACGCTAACCCCATAGCTTCTAAGGACTGCCTTACCTTGGTACTCATGGATATTCATGGTCCCATCCTCCCCTGTTTTCCTGTTTTACTCGAAAAGTTTTTTAATGTTTAAAAAACATTACATTGCCATTGTATAAGATGATTGGCACGCTGTCTACAATAAAGTGTCAGAAAACTGAAATCGCTTTATTCTTTTTGGAAAATAGTAATGTTTATATGTCAAAATACAAAATAAGCTGCGTTTTCGCAGCTTATTTTTGAATCATATCTTTAATTGGCGCAAACGATTTTCGATGTTCTTCTAATATGCCATGCGCTTCAATCGCTTCTAAATGTTGTTTTGTGCCATATCCCATATGTTGTTCAAATCCATATGCAGGATACTTTTCTCCAAGCTCTTTCATCATACGATCTCTCGTTACTTTCGCAATAATGGATGCAGCTGAAATAGAAATACTTTTTGCATCACCTTTAATAATAGATGTTTGCGGAATTGGTGTAGGGAGTTTCATCGCATCAATTAATAAATATTGTGGTGTACAAGATAAATTCGCAACAGCATCTAACATCGCTTGTTTCGTCGCTTGATAAATATTTATTTCATCAATAACTTGCGGTGATACAATTCCAACTCCAATTGCAATTGCTTGCGCTTTAATTTCATCATAAAAACGCTCACGTTTCGCTTCACTCAACTTTTTCGAGTCATTTAACCCCGGAATATAAAAATCCTTAGGAAGAACGACAGCTGCCGTCACAACAGGCCCAGCTAACGGTCCACGACCTACTTCATCTATACCTGCGATATATGTGAGACCTTTTTCACGTAATGCATTTTCATATTTAGACATTTCTAGAAATTTTTCTTTTTCCTTTTGTGCTAACTCTTTTTGTTTATACCACTTCGAAATGAGCTTTTGTACCCCTTTTCGCTCATCTTTCATTAATATCTGAAAGCGGTCGTCCTCTTCACTCATAATTTCTTGTAGTAAATGTTCCGCCTCTTGAATCATCACTTTTTGCATTCATGCCACTCCCTTTATATACAAAAAAGAAAAGACGTACAAACGCACGTCTTATACTTCTTCTACTTTTTCTGCATCTTCTGTCTGCTCTGCAAACTCTTCTGGTGTTTCAAACGTCATTTTTCCAAGTTTGCCACCACGAAGCTCACGAAGTACAAGTTCAGATGTTTTATCATAATCAATCATTCCGCCGCCCATTAAACAGCCTCTATTTTTTCCAATCGCATCAAATAACTCCACGATATCTTCTGGAATGTCATTTAAATTATAGCGCTCTTTTAATCGCTCTGGGTAATGTTTCTCCATAAAACGTAGCGCATAAACAGCTACGTCTTGTAGATTTAAAATAGAATCTTTAATTGCACCAGTCGTAGCTAGACGTAATCCAACTAATTGGTCCTCAAATTTAGGCCATAGTATACCTGGTGTATCAAGTAATTCCATTTCCTTCCCAACTTTAATCCATTGCTGAGCTGTTGTCACACCAGGACGATCTCCTGTTTTAGCAATATTTTTCTTCGCTAACTTATTAATCAACGTAGATTTACCAACATTCGGTATCCCCACAATTAATGCACGAATCGCTCTCGGTCTAATACCTTTTGCAACCATTTTATCAAATTTCTCTTTCACTAACACTTTACAAGCCGCTGCAATTTCCTTCATACCTTGTCCAGCCTGTGCGTTAATTGAAATTGCCATATGGCCTTTTTCTTTAAAATATGCGATCCATTGCTTTGTTAAACGATCATCTGCCATATCCGCTTTATTTAAAACAACAAGCCTCGGTTTATGTGTAATAATCTCATCGATCATCGGATTTCGAGAAGATAAGGGTAATCGAGCATCTACAAGCTCAATTACAACATCAATTAACTTTAATTTTTCTGTTACTTGGCGTCTAGCCTTTGCCATATGTCCCGGGAACCATTGAATTACCATGTTGCCACCTTCTTTTTCTTTTATTTCACAATACGAGCATCTTTTAACGGCCAATATAGTATATTTGCCTTTCCAATCACTTGGTCCATTGAAATTGTACCAATCGAACGGCTATCTTTACTAAAACGACGATTATCGCCTAAAACAAATAATTGACCTTCTGGAACAGTTTTCTTTCCTGTCATTTCTTCAAGAGTGAAATCATATGTAAGCGGTCCGTCAGCAATTTGTTTTTTCTGCTTGTCTAAATACGGCTCCTCATAAGCCTTTCCGTTAACATATAGTTTATCATTACGATACTCTATTTCATCGCCTGGCAGGCCGATAATACGCTTAATATAATCTTTATCTTCCGTTGCTCGGAATACAATAATATCAAATCGTTTCGGATCTCCTATGTGATAACCAATTTTATTAACAATCATTCGATCGCGATCATGTAATGTAGACGCCATCGATACTCCATCTACGAGAATTGGCGCAAAGAAAAACTGTCTAATAACACCTGCTAATACAACAGCTATCAAAATTGCCTTGATCCATTCCCAAAGTGAACTCTTTTCTTTCTTCATGCTTTTCCCCTCCACGATTATGTAAGCTGATCGTATTATATCAAAATTTTATATAGATTGGAAAAAGGGAGCTTGTGCATTTACAAGCTCCCATACATGTCTTATCGAATTTCTTTAATACGTGCTTTTTTACCGCGAAGGTTACGTAAGTAGTATAACTTAGCACGACGTACTTTACCACGGCGAAGTACTTCGATTTTCGCGATTCTTGGCGTGTGAACTGGGAATGTACGCTCTACACCTACACCGTAAGAAATCTTACGAACTGTGAATGTTTCACTGATTCCGCCACCACGACGTTTAATTACAACACCTTCGAAAAGCTGAATTCTTTCACGAGTTCCCTCAACTACTTTTACGTGTACACGTAAAGTGTCTCCAGGACGGAATGAAGGAAGGTCAGTTTTTAATTGGCCTTTTGTAATTTCTGCGATTAATTGTTGCATATTAAATTCTCTCCTTTAAACAGATGCTCTTATAAAGTCTAAATAAATTACAGCGGAACATCGTTAATACGGCTACTGATTTCAGCAGCACAAGTGTTATAATAGCATATTGCTAAGGCTGTTGCAATAGAAAATATATCAAGCACTTATTTGCCTTCTTTAATCTGTTCTAGCCACTTCTTTTCTTGCTTAGACAATTCTCGTTCTTCTAGTAAATCCGGTCTACGCGTGTACGTACGACGCAACGATTCTTTATGTCGCCATTCATCAATATTTTTATGATTTCCCGACATTAATACATCTGGCACTTTCATACCACGAAAATCAGCTGGACGTGTATAATGAGGATGCTCTAATAAACCTGTACTAAACGAATCCTCGACTTGTGAAGCATGATTTCCTAGTACTCCTGGAAGGAGACGTACGACACTATCAGTTATAACCATAGAGGCTAACTCTCCACCCGTTAATACATAGTCACCGATAGAAATCTCATCTGTTACGAGATGTTCACGAATTCGTTCGTCATATCCTTCATAATGCCCACATACAAAGATTAAATGTTCTTCCTCTGCAAGCTCTTCCGCTTTCTTCTGAGTAAACCTTTCACCTTGCGGACACATTAAGACAACTCGCGGCTTCCGCTCTGTCTCTTTCGTTAAATCTTCTACAGCATCAAAAATAGGCTGAGGAGTTAACACCATCCCAGCGCCGCCACCATACGGATAATCATCCACACTATTATGCTTACTCGTTGTATAATCGCGGAAATTGACAACACGAAGCTCTACCGCTTCTTTTTCTTGTGCTTTCTTTAAAATTGAAGATCCAAACACACCTGTAAACATATCTGGAAACAAAGTTAAAATGTCAATTTTCATTATAGTAGCCCTTCCATTACATGAATGGTTACTAATTTATTCTCAATGTTAACTTGAAGCACAACATCATCAATATAAGGAATTAACAAATCTTGACCTTTTGGACGTTTAATTACCCAAACATCATTTGCACCAGGAGATAGAACTTCTTTTATTGTCCCTAGCGCTTCTCCTTCTTCCGTTACAACGTTGCAACCAATAATTTCATGATAGTAGTATTCACCTTCAGCTAGTTCGCCTAATTGATCTTCAGGCACTTTTAAAAGAGAACCTTTAAACTGTTCTACTTCATTTACATTCCCATATCCTTCAAATGTCAATAAATCAAATGTTTTATGTTGACGATGAGAAGTAATCTTTACTGGGAAAGGCTCTCCACCTTTTTCATTCGATATGTATAACGTATTCCCTACTTTATATCGCTCTTCTGGAAAATCCGTACGAGAAACCACACGAATTTCTCCTTTTACGCCATGAGTATTTACAATTTTTCCTACGTTAAACCATTTTGTCATAAACAGTATGTCACCCCTGGTTTCTATATAAATTAAGCATCCCCATTTCACATATGGAACATGCAACTTCTCTTTAAATGTTAAAAAAGGGAGAGGAATAACTCCTCGCCCTTTTTACGTTTATTGAATTTCCAGTGTTACTTTTTCACTATTGTGATGTCCCACTGAATACAAGAGCATTCGAATTGCTTTCGCAACTTTCCCTTGTTTTCCAATGACTTTTCCAACATCCTCAGGATGTACAGTTAATCGATACTTTATCTCTCCGTTGTAAAGTTCCTGTGTAACTTTTACATCTTCAGGATAATCGACAAGAGGCTTGACAATCGTCTCGACTAACTTCTTCATAGTCATTGCCTCAATTACTTACCTTGTTTAGATAAGTGGAATTTCTCCATGATACCTTGGTTAGAGAATAAGTTACGAACTGTATCAGATGGTTTAGCACCATTTCCTAACCATTTTAATGCTGCTTCTTCGTTGATCTTAACTTCAGCTGGTTGAGCAACCGGATTGTAAGTACCGATTTCCTCAATGAAACGTCCGTCACGAGGAGAACGAGAATCTGCAACAACTACACGATAGAAAGGAGTTTTTTTAGCTCCCATACGTTTTAAACGAATTTTAACTGCCATTTATAAAGCACCTCCGAATTTATTTCACACAGATAATTATATTAGCAAAAAGACTATTGCTTTGTAAAGTATTTTTTCTTAACAGAGCCATCTTTTTTCCTTACATGAATGGAAACTTCAATCCACCTAGTCCTTTTTTCTTACCTTTTTGCATTCCAGTCATCGTTTTCATCATTTTTTTCATATCATCAAATTGCTTGATTAAACGATTGATTTCTTGTACCGTTGTACCGCTACCTTTGGCAATGCGTTTTTTGCGACTAGCATTGATTATTTCCGGTTGTTCTCGCTCTAATTTAGTCATAGAACGAATAATTGCCTCAATATGCCCAATTTGTTTTTCATCAACTTGTGCATTTTTCAGCCCTTTAATTTTATTTGCACCAGGAAGCATTCCTAACAATTCATCAAGCGGTCCAAGTTGACGCACTTGTCCAAGTTGTTCTAGGAAATCGTCAAGTGTAAACGAAAGCGTACGCATTTTTTGCTCAAGTTCTTTTGCTTTCTCTTCATCAACTGTAGCTTGCGCTTTTTCAATTAATGTTAAGACGTCTCCCATCCCTAAAATACGGGATGCCATACGTTCTGGATGGAACGCTTCAAGTGCATCTAGTTTTTCACCCATACCAGCAAATTTAATTGGCGTATTTGTAACAGCTTTAATAGACAATGCCGCACCACCGCGCGTATCACCATCCAGCTTCGTTAATACAACCCCTGTTAAACCTAGCTGTTCATGGAAACTTTGTGCAACATTAACCGCGTCTTGTCCTGTCATCGCATCGACAACAAGGAAAATTTCATCCGGTTTCGCAACTTCTTTCACTTTCGCTAATTCATCCATTAGTTCTTCATCAATATGCAGGCGACCTGCTGTATCAATTAAAACATAATCATGATGATCTTCTTTCGCTTTTGCAATCGCTTGTTTCGCAATTTCAACAGGACTTACTTGATCTCCTAAAGAGAATACAGGCATGTCCAATTGCTTCCCTAATGTTTCAAGCTGTTTAATCGCTGCAGGACGGTAAATATCCGCCGCAACAAGCATCGGTTTACGATTATGCTTTTTACGAAGCAAATTCGCAAGCTTACCTGTCGTCGTTGTTTTACCTGCACCTTGCAGACCAACCATCATAATAACAGTCGGTGGCTTATTAGCAACAGCAATTTTGCTTTGCTCTCCGCCCATAAGTTCTGTAAGTTCTTCCTGTACAACCTTAATTACTTGTTGTCCAGGTGTCAAACTTTTCATTACATCTTGTCCGACAGCACGTTCAGATACACGCTTTACAAAATCTTTTACTACTTTAAAGTTAACGTCCGCTTCTAAAAGAGCTAGACGAACTTCTCTCATCATTTCTTTCACATCGGCTTCAGAAACTTTTCCTTTGCCGCGGATTTTTTGCATCGTCTGTTGAAGTCGGTCGGCTAATCCTTCAAATGCCATATTGCCGCCCTCCTAATCTAATTTTTCGATAGCTTCAACAACTTGTTTCATTTCTTCATTCACATGCTCTTCTTCGCTGATTAGCTGTTTTAGCTTTGCAACAAGTCGCTGTCGCTCTTGAAACTTTTGAAGTAATACTAATTTTTCTTCATATTCTTCAAGCATCGCTTCAGTCCGTTTAATGTTATCATACACGGCTTGGCGACTTACATCAAATTCTTCCGCAATTTCACCAAGAGATAAATCATCTAGATAATAAAGCGACATATAACTTCTTTGTTTTTGCGTTAACAACGATTGATAAAAATCAAATAAATAGTTCATTCTCGTTGTTTTTTCGAGCATGTTGGATCATCCTTTGTTAAGTGATTTCCCTTTACATGAATTAGTTTACATGGAGTACAAAAGAGTGTCAAGTTTTTTTCTTAACATCTCATATTTTTATAGAAAAAGAAGCGGAAAATACCGCTTCTTTCACTTATACTTCTTCTGTTTCTACTAAGTTCGCAAATAAACCATATACATATTGTTCTGGATCGAACTGTTGCAGATCATCCATTTGCTCTCCTAATCCAACGAATTTCACCGGTACATCCATTTCGTTACGAATTGCTAATACAATACCACCTTTAGCAGTTCCATCTAACTTCGTTAAAACAATACCAGTCACATTCGTTGCTTCACGGAATGTTTTCGCTTGACTTAAACCGTTTTGTCCTGTTGTTGCATCAATAACAAGTAATACTTCATGAGGAGCTCCTGGTACTTCACGCTCAATTACACGCTTTACCTTCTCTAACTCTTTCATTAAGTTTACTTTATTTTGTAAACGTCCTGCTGTATCACATAGTAATACATCTACTTTACGTGCTTTTGCAGCTTGTACAGCGTCATACATAACCGCTGCTGGATCAGACCCTGATCCTTGTTTAATCACTTCTACCCCAACGCGATCGCCCCATACTTCTAATTGTTCAATCGCTCCAGCACGGAATGTATCTCCTGCTGCTAATAAAACAGACTTACCTTCTGATTTAAACTTATGAGCCATCTTACCAATTGTTGTCGTTTTACCTACACCATTCACACCAACAAATAAAACAACTGTCAAGCCATCCTTTTGCTCATTAATTTCATTAGTAAAATCACTGTCACCTTTATAAATCTCTATTAATTTTTCCGAAATAACAGCTTGTACTTCTTTTGGATCTTGAATATTACGACGTTGCACTTCTTCTTTCAGCTGGTCGATTAATTCCATCACTGTCGAAACGCCTACATCTGCACCGATTAAAATTTCTTCTAATTCTTCGAAGAAATCTTCATCTACTTTACGGTAACGAAAGACTAAATCATTTACTTTATCTGCAAACGAATTTCTCGTTTTTTCTAATCCTTGTTTAAACTTCTCTGTTACCGTATCTGTTTGTTTTGAAATTTTTTCTTTTAGTTTTTTAAAAAAGCTCATACTGTCCCATCCTTTCTATTTGCTTGCAACTAGTTCTTCTCCATCATCTAAACGAACCGAAACAAGTTTAGATACCCCTGACTCTTGCATTGTTACACCGTACAATACGTCAGACTCTTCCATTGTACCTTTTCTATGTGTAATTACAATAAACTGTGTCTCATCACTAAATTTCTTTAAATACTGAGCAAAACGGGCAACGTTTGCCTCATCAAGAGCAGCCTCTACCTCATCTAATACACAGAATGGGACTGGGCGTACTTTTAAAATACCAAATAGCAGCGCAATTGCCGTTAAAGCACGCTCTCCACCTGAAAGTAAACCTAAGTTTTGCAGTTTCTTCCCTGGCGGTTGCGCTACGATATCAATACCCGTATTTAATAAGTCCTCTGGATTCGTCATAACTAAATCCGCTCTACCGCCTCCAAATAATTCAGAGAACACCGATTGAAACTCCATTCGAATTCCTTCAAACGTAGTAGAAAAGCGTTTTTTCATTTCTTCATCCATTTCAGTAATAAGTTGGTGCAATGTCGTTTTTGCTTCTTCTAGATCATCTTTTTGCTCTAGTAAGAATGTATGACGCTCTGCCACACGCTCATACTCATCAATTGCTCCTAAGTTTACTGTACCTAGCTCTTCGATGGAGAGTTTAATTAGTTTCACCTTTTTACGTGCATCCTCAGCAGGCATCACCATTGTATACTTCAGTTTTGCCGCTTCAAATGAAATCGTATATGTTTCACGTAAATGTTGTAATCTATTTTCTAACTCTACATCAAGTCGGTTTATTTTTACCTCTTGATCTTTCAACATCTCAAGAATGTATTTATGTTTACCTGTTGTTTCTTTCAGGTTACGCTCTAACTGTTCTACTCTCTCTTGTAACGATACACGTTGTTCACGACGAGAGCGAATTAACTCTGAAGTTTGATTACGATCATATGCTTTCTTCTCAATCATATTCGTAATTTGTTCTTCACCACTTGAATTCGATGTCATTTCTTGTTTTAAGAATGCTAAATCCTCTTTCGTTTTGACAAGCGTTGCATCGGTTTCTTCTTTTTCCTTCGTCAATCGTTCTACTTTTTCTTTTTGATTAGATAAGCGTTGTTGCTTTTCAGCTGCTAACACTTTTAACTCAGTCATTTCTTTTTGAACTTTTTCTTTCGAAGAATGTTGCTCACTTTTTTGTTTTGTTAAAGCTGTGATTTTGCTATCTAATTCCGTAATCTCTGCCTGAAGAGTCGCTAAAATCTTTTCTAACTCTTCTTTACGGCCTTGCATTTTCACTTGGTCTTGCAAGAACCCTTCAATCTCTAAATCGTAAATAGATAACCGATCATTAATACGATGTTCTTCTAATTCTAAGCGACTAATTTCTTCTCTTAATTTCTGTTCATCTACACGCTCTGCTTCTACACTTTGCCTTAGTTCGCGTATTTGCACTTCTTTTTCTTGAATCTCTTGTTTTACTGCTTTAACAAAGTTTTCTAACTTCGTTGTTTTTTCTTCCATATCAGTTAACTTACTCGTCCACTCTTCTAGTTCACGTTGACGTCCTAATAAAGATGATTTCGCCTGTTTTACCGCTCCACCCGTCATAGAACCGCCAGGGTTTACTACATCACCTTCGATTGTTACAATGCGATAACGGTATTGCAATTGTTTCGCCAACTCATTCGCTCCGCGTAAATCTTTTGCAACAATAACAGTACCTAATAAATTTGAAACTACATTTTCATATTTATTGTTATATTTCACGAGTTCTGCTGCCACACCTACAAACGATGGGTGCTGATTTACAATACGTAATTGCTCAAATGATAACGATCTACCTTTAATAACAGCTTGCGGTAAAAACGTTGCTCGTCCATGTTTATTTTGTTTTAAAAACGCAATTGCATTACGAGCATGTTCTTCTTTTTGTACAACTATATGCTGCATCGCTGCACCTAGAGCAATTTCCATTGCAATTTCATATTCTTTCGGTACCGTTAGCAGTTCTGCAACAGCACCCTCAATACCTTGCAACCTATTTTCTCTAGCTTTTAATACTTCACGTACCCCTTGATAGAAACCAGAGTAGTCCTCTTGCATCTCTTCTAGCATTTCTTTTCGAGAACGTGCCTGTTGTACAAATTGATATGCTTGATACAGTTTTGTTTCGTTTTCACTATACTGCGCCTTGCATTTCCCAAGTGCCGCTTCTGTCTTTTGTATATTCGAAAGGATTCCAGCTACTTTTTCTTTTACTTGTTCATAACTTTCCACAAGTTTTGTCTTTTTCGCTGTAATTTCCATACGCATTTCTACATATTTCGCATTTTCTTCATCAAGGCGTTCATTTTTTGAGTTTTGTTGTTTAGATTGTTCTTCAATCATAGATAACTCATTACGATGACTAGCTTGTTGATTTAAAAGTTCAATATAGTCACCTTTTAAATTCTCAATTTGCTCTTCTAAATTGTCAGCAAACATTGCAAGTAATTGCTCATTATCATGCAATTTCGTCTCCAACTCTTTTACATGATTTACAAATTGCATCAATACTTCTGTACTCGATTCAATTTCACCATCATAACTTGTAGCTTTCTCTGTTAATTCAACAATTAACTGTTCGAGTTGTGCACAATGCGTCGTTGCATTTTGCTTTCTCTCTTTTAATAGCTCACGCTGTCCTTCTAACTTTTCTAGTTCTTTACTAGAAAGCAAAAGTACTTCTTGCAGGGAATCTACAGACTCATCTACTGCTTGTAATTGGCCTCGTAATTCCTCTAGCTCTTCTTCACCTTTTTGTAAATGCGTTGACATTTTCGCTTCTTCGTTTTTATTATGCCCAAACTGATTTCGAAGCGCTTCCCATTTCTCATGTAATTCTTCAATTTCATGTACAATAAGCGCCGCTTCTACTTTCTCTAATTCTTCTTTTTTCTCGAGATAATCCTTTGCAATAGAAGCTTGTCTTTCTAAAGGTTCTACTTGACTACTTAATTCGTGAATTATATCTTGTACACGATTTAAGTTTTCTTGTGTGTCTGCTAATTTACCTTCAGCTTTCTTTTTACGAAGTTTGTATTTCAGCACTCCCGCCGCTTCTTCAAATACACCACGACGTTCTTCTGATTTACTACTTAAAATTTCTTCAACTTTCCCCTGGCTAATAATCGAAAAAGCTTCTCTTCCCATACCAGAGTCCATAAATAAATCGATAATATCTTTCAACCTGCATGATTGTTTATTAATATAAAAATCACTATCACCAGAACGAGATACACGACGCGTTACACACACCTCATTATATTCAATCGGTAAACGTTGATCTTCATTATTTAAAGTTAATGTTACTTCAGCAACATTAACCGCTCTTCTCGTATCACTACCTGCAAAAATAATATCTTCCATCTTTGCACCACGTAATGATTTTGCCGATTGTTCACCAAGTACCCAACGAATGGCATCAGTAATATTACTTTTCCCGCTTCCATTAGGTCCTACTACAGACGTTACACCTGGGACAAAATCGACAGATACACGCTCAGCAAAAGACTTAAATCCTGCTATTTCTAATCTTTTTAAAAACACGAAAGGCCTTCCTCCTATTCTCCGTTGCTATAAATGTTGTTTATACAAAAACAAACGATTATACGGATTTCATTTCCTTACATTGATAAACGAAAGGAAAGTTTCATTCTATGCACAAGGAATCCCCCTCATTCAAAGGGGGATTCCTTATAGTTGTTCTTTTAACTTTTTCAACGCTTCTGCAGCAGCTTGTTGCTCTGCTTCTTTTTTCGACTTGCCACTACCAAGACCTAAGGCCACGTTATTTAACGTAACACGTGACACAAATTCTCGATTGTGAGCCGGTCCTTTTTCTTGCAAAATTTGATACTCAATATTGCCACTACCATCACGCTGAATCAACTCTTGTAATTGACTCTTATAATCCATCACATGAGAAAAAGCACCTTCATTAATTTTAGGGTATACAATTTCTTTTAAGAAGCCCCATACTGTTTCTAACCCTTGATCAAGATAAAGGGCACCAATAAACGCTTCAAAGACATCCGCTAATAAAGCTGGTCGTTCACGTCCGCCTGTCATTTCCTCACCTTTTCCTAATAAAACTAGGCTACCAAATGACAACTCGTTTGCAAAACGAACAAGAGATGGTTCACATACAATAGCTGCACGTAGTTTTGTTAACTCTCCTTCGCTCATTGTCGGATATTTTTGAAACAGATACTGCGATACAGTAAGTTCCAATACTGCATCTCCAAGAAATTCGAGACGCTCATTGTCTTCATGCGGTTTTTTTCGATGCTCATTCACATACGATGAATGCGTAAATGCTTGAATCAATAATTTTTCATCTGTAAACGTAATACCTATTTTTTCTTGAAATACTTTAAACGCTTCACGATATTTTGTTTCGTATTTTTTTTCTCTATATTTACGGTACGGCATAGGTCCCTCCAGATATAAGCCGAGAAGCCCCGCTAAAAAACGGGACTTCATTCAAGCATTATAGATGACTCTCTATGTAAGTCACAGCATCGCCAACAGTAGCAATCTTTTCAGCATCTTCATCAGAAATTTCCATTTCGAATTCGTCTTCTAATTGCATTACAAGTTCTACTACATCTAGGGAGTCTGCTCCTAAATCTTCCTTGAAGCTTGCAGCTGGTACTACTTCTGTTTCTTCTACTCCTAAACGATCAACGATAATTTTTGTTACACGCTCTAAAACATCTGCCATTCCATTCACCTCCCCTCAAATATTATATTAAATATTGTCCAAAAAAACTAGCTGAAATCGATTCTTTTATTACATTACCATACCGCCATCAACATTTAACGTTTGACCTGTAATATATTTGCTTTGATCAGAAGCAAAAAACGTTACAGCATTTGCGATATCTTGCGCTTCACCAAACTGAGCTGCAGGAATTAATTTTAACATTTCAGCTTTTATATTTTCATCTAATACGTCTGTCATATCTGTCGCAATAAATCCAGGAGCAATTGCATTTACAGTAATATTGCGGCTTGCTAACTCTTTTGCTGATGTTTTTGTTAATCCGATTACACCTGCTTTAGCAGCAACATAGTTTGCTTGTCCTGGGTTTCCCGTTACTCCGACAACAGAAGCGATATTTACAATACGTCCATGACGTTGACGCATCATATATCGAGATACTGCCTTTGTACATAAGAATACACCTTTTAGGTTTGTATTAATAACTGTATCCCATTCTTCTTCTTTCATACGCATTAATAAATTATCTTTTGTTACACCTGCATTATTTACAAGAATATCAACTTGTCCAAATACATCTACAGTTTGTTTCACCATATTTGTAACGTCTTCAGCATTTGCAACATCTGCTCTTACTGCAATTGCATCCGAACCTAATTTCTTTATTTCATCAACTACTTCATTTGCCTTTTGCTCGTTACCAGCATAATTTACTACAACATTTGCCCCTTGTTTTGCTAAATCAATCGCAATTGCGCGACCAATTCCACGTGAAGCACCCGTTACTAATGCTACTTTCCCTTTTAACATCAGTTTTCTCCTCTCAAATTCGAAATGGTATCTTGTAATGTCTCTTCATCGTATATCGCGTATGCTTTCACTGATGAATCAATTGACTTCATAAGTCCAGCAAGTACTTTCCCAGGTCCAATCTCAATAAATGTATCTACCCCTTGACTCACCATATATTCAATGGATGGATACCATAAGACAGGCGAATAGAGCTGCTCGATTAGCTTTTCTTGAATATGTGCACCACTTGTAATAACGTCTGCTGTTACATTTGCGATTACCGGAATATTCGTATCTTGAATTGTAATTTCATTTAAGACACTTTGGAATTTCTCCGCCGCTGGCTTCATAAGCGCAGAGTGGAACGGTCCACTTACTTTAAGCGGAATTGCTCTCTTTGCACCATGTTCTTTCGCTCTTTGAGAAGCAATCTCGACTCCTTGCTTTGTTCCAGAAATCACAATTTGCTTCGTACTATTCATATTAGCAATTTGTACTGCATACCCTTCACTTGTTACTTCTTCTGTAACTTGTTTCAGCATATGTGGATCAGCACCTAAAATAGCCGCCATTGCACCTTCTCCGCCAGGAACAGCTTCTTCCATATATTCCCCACGTTTCCTTACAGCATATACTGCATCCTCAAAAGTTAATGCACCTGCTGCTACAAGAGCGCTATACTCACCTAAACTATGCCCTGCGACAAAGTCTGGTGTAATATCATACTCTTTTAAAGCTGTCAAAATAGCAAAACTCGTTGTTAATAAAGCAGGTTGCGCATTTGTTGTTAACGTAAGCTTTTCCTGCGGCCCTTCAAAAATCACTTCTGAAAGTGAGTCTTGCAACACCTCATCTGCTTTTGCAAATACATTTGCAACCTCTTTATTATTCTCTGCTAACTGTTTACCCATTCCAACTGCCTGTGAACCTTGGCCCGGAAAAAGAAATGCTAGTTTTCCCATTTCAAATCCTCCTCTTATTGGAGTGGCTCTTTCTCCATTACGCTTGAAATAGTAGGAATAACTTCTTTCGCTACCATTTCTCTCGTTTGACGAATCGCACTAAATATTGATTGGTCATTGGAAGAACCGTGAGCCTTAATGACAGGAGCTTTCAATCCAAATAACGCGGCTCCTCCATACTCCGAATAATCCATTTTATCTTTTAATACCACAAGTTTTGGTTTTAATACCGCCGCTGCTAATTTGCTCGTAAACGAACTCATTAACTGCTCTTTTAACATAGAGAATAATGCAAGTGCTGTTCCTTCTAATGATTTCAGTGCTACATTCCCTGTAAAACCGTCACATACAACAACATCTGCTACACCTTGCAATAAATCTCTTGATTCAACGTTCCCAACAAAATTAATTGGCGCATCTTTAAGCATTGCAAAGACTTGTTTTGAAAGCTCGTTACCTTTACCATCTTCTGTTCCAACGTTTAAAAGTCCAACGCGAGGATTTTTAATTCCTCTTACTTTCTCAGCGTATACAGATCCCATTACTGCATATTGATATAAATGAATTGGTTTTGCATCAACGTTCGCTCCAACATCTAACATAACAAAACCTTCTCCATCAACAGTTGGCATTGTAGGGGATAAAGCTGGTCGCTCAATTCCTTCCATACGACCTACAACAAACAATCCAGCCGCCATTAAAGCTCCTGTACTACCAGCTGATATACAAGCATCCGCTACACCGTCTTTCACTTGCTGCGCCGCAAGTACCATTGAAGCTTGTTTTTTTCGACGAACCGCTCTTACTGGTTCATCTGTCGATTCGATTTTTTCGTCTGTATGAAGTATAGTAATTCGTTCTTCACTCGTTAAGTATTGACGAATTTCCTCTTCTTTCCCCACTAACGTAATATGTAAATCAGAATATTCCTTAATAGCTTTCATTGCTCCTAGTACGACAGCCTTTGGAGCATGATCGCCGCCCATTGCATCTATTGCGATTTTCATAAGTTGTTACCTTCCTCACTATAATTACTAGATCGATACATTTCAAAAGTGCCTGTAAAAACAAGTTCTTCTCCAACGAAGCTACGCACTTTGACAACCGTCCGCCCTTTATCATTCTCTACATCTTCCACGCGCGCTTTTGCAACAACACGCTCTCCTAATTTTACAGGACGAATGTATCGAATGGTAGACTTTGCAGTTAAAGCTAATTCTTCATCAATAACCGCAACAGCTAGTGAGTTTGCTTGTGCAAACAAATGATGCCCACGGGCAATTTGATTTCTTTTAAATACGTGTTCTACCTTCACTTCAAAAATAGAAATCGCATGTCTATCTAATTCTATATCAATAATTTCTCCGACAACCTCTTCTAACGGTAAAGATTTCACATCTTCTTCATGTTGCTTTGTAGCTACATGTTTAATTCTTTCTCTTAATTCAGGAATAGATAATTCCATACGATCAAGACGTACAGTTTGTATACTCACTTGAAATTTCTCTGCTAAATCTTCATCCGTAATAAAAGGATTCGTTTCTATCGTTTGTTGTAATAATTCTTGTCTTTCTTTTTTACTTCTTCTTTTTTTCATACCGCACCATCCATTTTTATGACTAGGTACTAACAGTAGTATATAATCATTAAAAGTAGAATGCAACAAAAACTTTTGTTGCCTCCCTTTAATCGAGCTTCTCTCCCTGGAACACACCTGTCCCGTCAAGATACGTACGCAACGACGCATATTGATCATTATGCCAAAACGCTTCTGAATCTACTAGTAACGCCGCATCTTGTCTAGCTGTTTCTAGCGCCCGATAATCATGTACCATATCAGCAACCTTGAATTCTGGTAAACCACTTTGCTTACTCCCAAAGAAATCTCCAGGACCTCGTAATTCTAAATCTTTTTCTGACAATACAAATCCATCATTCGTTTCGGTCATAATACGCATTCGTTCTTTTCCCGTTTCCGATTTTGGATCCGCGATTAATAAACAATACGATTGTTCACTACCACGCCCAACACGGCCTCTTAGCTGATGAAGCTGTGATAAACCGAAACGCTCTGCATCATAAATAACCATTACAGTCGCATTCGGTACGTTCACACCCACCTCAACAACTGTTGTCGACACAAGAATTTGCACTTTATTTTCACTAAATTGCCCCATTATCTCTTCTTTTTCTTGAGATGATAATCTTCCATGCATTAATCCGACTTGACATTTCCCCTGATAATGATGAGTCAGCATACTATGTAAGTCGATTGCATTTTGTACATCAAGTTTCTCAGATTCTTCAATTAGAGGACAAATAACATATGCTTGTCTTCCTTTTTTTATCTCTTTCTCTACAAAACCGAGAACACGATCTAACATGTCATGTTTTGCCCAGTATGTTTCAATTACCTTTCTACCAGCCGGCATCTCATCGATTATAGAAACATCCATCTCTCCAAATGCAGTAATTGCTAACGTACGTGGAATTGGTGTTGCTGTCATAAATAATACATCTGGACTTTCACCTTTCTCACGTAAAACTCGTCGCTGCGCTACACCAAATCGATGTTGTTCATCAGTAATCACGAGACCTAACCTATGAAAAATAACTTCATCTTGAATTAAAGCATGCGTTCCAACAAGGATATCTATTTCTCCTTGTTCTAATTTTGCCAAAATCTCTCGGCGTTTCACACCTTTAACTGAACTTGTTAACAATTCAACCTTCATACCAAAGTGCGAGAACGTCTCTGCGAGCGATTGATAATGTTGTTCTGCTAAAATTTCTGTTGGAACCATTAAAGCACCTTGATAATGCGCTAATTTCGCTGCATAAAGACCAATTGCAGCGACCACCGTTTTACCAGAACCTACATCACCTTGCAACAGACGATTCATTCGATAAGGAGATGTCATATCTTTCATAATTTCATCTACAACTCGGCGTTGCGCACCAGTTAATGGAAACGGAAGTGCATCGATAAACTCTTGCAATTCTTCTGAAGGAATTTCTTTTTTCGTCCCTTTCGAATTTTCCCTCTCCATTTTTCGTAACGTTTGCATTTTTAACTGAAATAAGAAAAACTCCTCATATACAAAACGGCGACGCGCTTGCTTCAAATCTTCCTGACCTGTTGGAAAATGCAACGCCCGAAGCGCTTCATAACGCGGCAATAATTTATATCGACTTAGCAATCCATCAGGTAACACTTCAACTATAGAATCTCCATACTCTTTTAACGCTTGTGCAATAAAACGGCGCATCTGTTTTACTGTAAGTTTCCCTTTCACTGAGTACACAGGCTCTACTTCTTGTTGACGTACAACCGGTCCAAAATGAAGTTCTGATACCGCAATCGTTTGACGATGCTGATCCCATTTACCAGTAATCGTTACCGTTTCATCTAAATTTAACTTCTGCTTATAGTACGGCCTATTAAAACATACAGCTGTAATTAAATAACGACCTACGAGGACACGAACCGTAAGACGCGACTTCTTCTTCCCATAATATTGCAGTAAAGGAGCACTATGAACTTTTCCCTCTACTGTTACACGTTCATCATGCTTTACTTCAGCAAGATCTTTCATCGCATAGTCTTCATAACGGTACGGAAAATGTTCTAATAGATGAGAAACTGTATAAATTCCCATCTCGTGTAGTAATTCAGATGTTTCTCCTCCGATTCCCTTTACATCCGTAACAGGAACTTGTACAACTTCATTCAAGGTTCTCACGCTCCGTCACATTATTTTTTGATTCATTATCCATTAACATGATTGACATCTGTAATCGCTCTCTTTCACCCTATATATTCTATCATAGGCATTCTAAGAGAAACTACTCAAATCCCTCATAAACAACACGAAAGAAAAGAGCCTCACTATTAGCAGCAAGGCTCTTTTTTATCTTCAATATGCTAGCCTTTTGAATAAAAACTAGTAATAAACTTCATATTACTACTTATTATCCATTAGCAAGTAAGTAATCCATTTATTTTCAAAACGAATTTTTTCTTATTCTACAGAGAAGATGAAAGAATACACCGGTTGGTTTCCAGCATGTACTTCTACTTCTGCATCTTCAAAATTCTCTTCTACAAATTCAACTAATTCAGCTACCTCTTCATCAGTTGCATCTTCACCTTGTAGAATCGTTACGATTTCAGAATCTTCATCAATTAGTGCTTCTAGTAATTGCTTCGCAGCCCCTACTTTTTCAGCATTTGTTGATACGATTTTTCCATCTGCGATACACATGAAATCATCTTTTTGAATTGCCACACCATCAATTTCCGTATCACGTACAGCATACGTAATTTGACCTGTTTTCACATGAGATAAAGCTTCTTTCATGTTTTCTTCATTTTCCTCTAGCGTTCCAACTGGATTAAATGCTAACATTGCAGCCATACCTTGAGGAACTGTTTTTGAACGAACTACAATCACTTCTTGATCCACAACTGACGCTGCTTGTTCTGCTGCCATTACGATATTCCCGTTGTTCGGTAAAATAATGATTTTTTCAGCGTTTGCTTCTTCAATCGCCTTCACGATATCCTCAGTACTTGGATTCATCGTTTGGCCACCTTCGATAACTTTCGTCGCGCCAATGCTTTCAAATAAAGTTTTAATACCAGATCCCATAGCTACAGTTACGATACCGTACGGTTGTTTCTCTTTAGGCTGGCTAGTTGGCTCAGGCGTCATAGCAGGCTCATCTAATAAAGCGGTATGCTGTTCACGCATATTCTCTACTTTAATCTTGATTAAACTACCGTAACGTTGTCCGTAGTTCATAGCGTCTCCAGGATGTTCTGCATGAATATGAACTTTTACAATTTCATCATCAGATACAACTAGTAGTGAATCACCATACACACTAATATCTTCACGGAATTTTTGTTCAGAGAAATTATGTTCTTTCACTTTATCAGCTTCTAATTTCACCATGAACTCCGTACAATATCCATACTTAATATCTTCTGTACTCAATTGGCTTTGTACACTACGGTGATGTTCTGCGCGCACCATTTCATTCATAGATGGTTGGGCAGGTGCATCAGAAGAAATCGTTTCTCCTTTTAAGTCAGCTAAAAACCCTTCGTAAACTACTACAAGACCTTTACCACCGCTATCTACAACGCCAACTTGTTTTAATACAGGTAATAAATCTGGCGTACGATTTAACGATGCATTTGCTTCTTTCACAACGTCTTCCATAAACAAAACAAAGTCGCGCTGTTTTTTCGCAACTGTTACTGCATATTTACCCGTTTCTCTTGCAACCGTTAAAATCGTTCCTTCAATCGGTTTCATAACCGCTTTGTAAGCCGCCTCTACTCCAGCTTCTAAAGCTGCAGCAAAATCAACTGTTGTTAATTCTTCTTTTTGTTCAATGGATTTCGAGAAACCACGGAACAACTGAGATAAAATAACTCCAGAGTTACCACGAGCTCCCATTAATAATCCTTTGGCTAAACTTACGCCGACTTTACCAGCATGTTGTGAAGGATTTGCTTTCACTTCACGTGCGCCTGAAGTCATAGATAAGTTCATGTTTGTACCGGTATCGCCATCTGGAACTGGAAATACGTTTAATGCATCAACAAGCTGAACATTATTCGTTAAATTATTCGCTCCTTGAATGATCATTTGTGATAAACGTTTTCCATCAATTTTTTGAATTGACACAGATTTTCCTCCTTAATGCACATTACAAGTTTATTACTTTAACTCCTTGTACGTAGATGTTTACAGAATCTACTGCTAGTCCTACAGTTTGATCTAATGTATATTTCACTTTCGTCTGCACGTTATGTGCTACTTCTGAAATTTTCGTACCATAGCTCACAATAATATACATATCAATATGTACTTCATCTTCATCTTTACGAACAATAACACCTCTAGTGAAATTTTCTTTTCGTAAAATGTCTGTTAATCCATCTTTTAACTGATTTTTTGATGCCATACCTACGATACCGTAGCAATCTACCGCGGCACCTCCAGCAATTGTTGCAATTACATCTGTACTAATATCAATTTGACCGTACTTCGTTTTAATTTCAATTGACATCTCGTTTTCCCCCTTCATAAATGGTGAAAGTGAGTTAGACTACTTTAGTTACTATCATATAATCTTTTTAAAGAAAATTCCATCGTTCTTTCTTTTTCACTCTCATATTTTATGTTGAAAACTACACTTTTTTATGATGAGCAAAATAGTCCATTGTTATTATACAACATGTATCACTATAATATGTCAAGCAATTTTTCTTGATTTCAACTTTTCTTCATTGACATATAGTGTCAAGTAATTTTTCTTGATTTCTTTTTTCTACAGTGTTGCATTCTCTTTTTAGTTGTGTTAAATTATAGTAGTGTTTTTAGCATCGCATAAAAGACTAACATTGAAAAATTACGTATGGTAAGGTATCAAGGGAGGGAAATATAAATGGCTCGTGTTTGTGCTATTACTGGAAGAAAAGCTCGTTCTGGTAACTCTCGTTCTCACGCAATGAACGCTACAAAACGTAAGTGGGGCGCTAACCTTCAAAAAGTTCGCGTACGCATCGACGGAAAAGTTCAACGTGTTTACGTTTCTGCTAGAGCATTAAAATCTGGCAAAATCGAACGTGTTTAATAATAAAAAAAAGAGCCGCTAGGCTCTTTTTTTACTATACCAATGGAAAAAGCACCGGTAATAGGTGCTTTTTTTAATCTTTTTTGAAGGTATTTAACATGGCACGAACAATTCCACCAAGAAATTTAGGTAACTTAATTGTATAAAATCTCATGGTTTCCCTCCTAATCCCCATTACTCCACTTGGTCACTATATGATGTAAGGAGCAAAATTGTTTCTTTAATCAGTGCTTCTTATCACCATTAATATGCCAGAAGTAAATGAAAAAGTACCTTTTTCCTCAACGAGTTCATTACTAATACAAAGTGTGGATCCCCACTCTATTTTTTTATTCGTTAGAGGATATTTAAAACCAAGTAATGTAATCCCTTCCACTATTTCAGTAACAGGCACAAAAGATACATAAGGGAAATTTTTATTTTCTTCAATTATATGTGTACCTACTCTTTTTACACTTATTTCATTTTGATTGTCTACAATACACATCTCTATTCCTACTTCTAATCCTTTTAAAAGCATTTGTATATTCGCTAAACCGTGATCAAGTCTTCCGCCAGTAGCACCAAAAATACGAATGAGTGCCGGCTTTTGTTCTAACGCCCAGTTAATCGCAATTTCTAAATCAGTTTGATCTTTTTCACGAGGAACAATATGTAAATCATTTGTTTGTTGCCCCATCCATGCTAATTCTTCTTCCGTAACCGAGTCATAATCTCCAAACGCAACAGCAGGAGTAATACCTCTTTTTAATAAACGATATACTCCTCTATCAACTGCCGCCCACACTACTTTCTCATTTTCATATGAAGAAAAATCTGCACAATATTCCGCGGGTCCTCCCGCTAAAATATGAATAATCATGTTTCCTTCCCCTTCTATTGTAAAAAGGCAATCTGCCATTCGGTAGATTGCCTTTTTATATATTTTTTCTCTACCCTTTATAAATAGTGAAAACTTACTACACTAGAAGATTCACTGGGATAAAGACTCGTTCATTCATTATCCACGAATGACACGAATTGCTTCACCGCGGTCTTTTTGATTGTATACTGCTGACCCAGCTACAAGTACATTTGCTCCTGCTTCTACACAAAGTCTTGCTGTTTCAGCGTTTACACCACCATCAACTTCAATTTCTACTTCTAGATTGCGCTCTTTAACCATTTCTGCAACTTGTTTAATTTTCGGTAATACAGAATGGATAAATTTCTGCCCACCAAATCCAGGGTTTACTGTCATAAGTAATACCATATCAATATCTTCTAATACATGCTCAATCACTGAAACTGGCGTATGCGGATTTAATACAACTCCTGCTTTAATGCCATGAGATTTAATTAACTGAATTGTACGATGCAAATGAGGGCACGCCTCTACATGAACAGTAATAATATCCGCTCCCGCTTTTGCGAAAGTCGGGATATAGTTATCAGGATTTTCAATCATTAAATGTACATCTAACGGTAACGATGTGATCGGACGAATTGCTTCTACAATTAATGGTCCAATCGTAATATTTGGTACGAAATGTCCATCCATTACATCGACGTGAATGTAATCCGCCCCGCCTTTTTCTACATCTTTAATCTCTTCCCCTAATTTTGAAAAATCTGCTGATAAGATCGATGGTGCAATTTTAATCATAACTAATACCTCGGCTTTCTCTCTCTAATTTCTTCTACAAATTGTTTGTAATTCTTATAACGATATTCTGTAATCTTCCCCTCTTCAACCGCAGCCTTCACAGCGCATTTCGGTTCAGAAAGATGTGTACACCCTCTAAATTTACAGTATTGGCTCGCTTCTTTCAACTCTGGAAAACAATATGTAAGATCTTCTACCTCTATATCTATGAAATCGAGTGAACTAAAACCAGGTGTATCTGCAACTAGTCCGCTTCCAATCGCAATTAATTCTACGTGTCTTGTCGTATGTTTCCCGCGTCCTAAATGTGAGGAAATATCATTCGTTTTCAGTTCTAATTCTGGACGTAAGACGTTAAGCATAGAAGATTTTCCAACACCAGATTGCCCCGCAACGACGGAAACACAACCTTCTAAGAATGGTTTTAAAATGTCAATACTTTCCGATGTATTTATAGAAGTAAATAATACATCATATCCCATCTCACGATAGTCATTTGCATAAGATTCAACAGTCTCTCTCATTTTTTCATCTACTAAATCCATCTTACTAATGCAAATAATCGGCTTAATGTTATGATATTCAATCAGCACTAAAAATCGATCTAACAGTCCCGGATTAAAATCTGGTTCTACTGCAGAAAATACGAGTATCGCTTGATCAACATTAGCAATAGGAGGCCTAACAAGTTCATTTTTTCGATCAAATACTTCAAGCACGTATCCTTCACTTGGATTATCAGCCTGAAAAACAACTTGGTCTCCTACCAATGGTGTAATTTTATTTTTTCTAAACACACCACGCCCGCGACATTGTGTAATCCCTTCTTCATGCTGCACATAATAAAATCCACTTAGAGCTTTTACAATTTTTCCTTCTGGCATATAATTCTCCTTTATTCTGTATAAAGTGAAGCTGTAATTCCTATTGAATGGATTATCATTCTTTAAATAAAGATTTCAAAACCCGTCATATATACAAGTTAATACGTTTAATCTACCATTAAATTTAAAATATTATTTATAACAGTATCACTTTTATAGCTTTTTGAACCATATATTTTTGCCTGTTATACGGTCCACTATATGTAGACAGCATAACAGGCAGGAGTAATACATTCCATTCCCTCTAGAAAGAAAATGGAATTCATTATTATTGAGTTGGATATGGTACTTCTTTGTCAATAATCGTTACACCATCTCGTACAATTTTATAGTGTCCTTTTGTACCTTCTTGAATTACAAATTCTAATGAAATAGTTGCCGACTCTGAAATTGTTCTAGTTTCAATTGGTCTATCCATTTTTTGTTGCATATCTTCTTTATAAATTTCTATCGTTTGCGGTTTTTTCTCACCTATTATAGAAGACTCATACGGAATAGAAATATTATCCACTTTCACTGTTTTCGTTACTTTCGGCTTAGGACCATCTGAAATAACAATCGTCACTTTATCTCCTTCTTTTAACGGCGTTCCTGGTTTTGGAGATTGCGAAATTACAAGTCCTTTATCAACAGTATCGGAATACTCTCGTTTTATATCTGGAGTTAGTTTCCTCTCATTCAAATAACCATTGACACTGTTTTCAGTCCATCCTGAAAAGTCACCTGGTCTAATTTGATAAGGACCTTTACTTACCCAAATTTTCAGGTCTTGTTCCGCCTCTACTACCATTTGATCTGGCGTCGGAATTTGCTCAACGATTTCACCTTTTGGTCTATCATTTTCAATATAATTTATTGTAACTTGTTTATATTTTTCTTCTAATTCAGACCTTATGCTCTCAAAATCTTTCCCTGTAAGATCACTCATCTTACTTTTCTTTTTTCCACCTGATTGATAGATAGTAATTTTAGAGTTTTCTTTCACGACTCTTCCTGCCACAGGGTCTGTTTTTATGACATCACCAGTTTCAACATCATCTGTATATACAATATTAGGTTCCGTAACCTCAAAACCTTTTTCAACTAATGTATTTACTGCTGTCGTATATTTCATACCAGACACATCAGGGACTTTTACATCTTTTGGAATAAAGAATCCTGGAATAACAGTAAGCGCTAACGTTATTCCGATTGCTAAAAGTAAAAATATTGTAATTAAAATTTTGAGCCATTTATTACTTCGTTTTTTCTTCTTATTTAAATCCGTTTCTTCTTTTCTTGTCTGTTCATCCACTTTACTTCCTTTTAAAACAATTGTTTCATCAGTAACGTTTTCAAATAATTGTTCTTGTTGAATAATCGGAATCGCTTTTGTCGCTTCCATATCTTCCGGTATGTAAAATGGCTGCTCATTTATCCTCTCTGGATATAGCGCCGTTTCAATATCTCGTTTCATCGCATTGGCAGATTGATATCGATGAAACGGATCTTTCGCAGTTGCCTTTAATATAATATTTTCGACACTTTGCGGAATATTTTCATTCCATCTTTTTGGAGACGGAATTTCACTTTGTAAATGTTTTAAAGCTATAGCAACAGCAGATTCACCAGAAAACGGTTGTCTTCCTGTTAACAACTCAAACATAACAATCCCTAGGGAATAAATATCTGATTGTTTATTTGCTATCCCGCCACGTGCTTGTTCTGGTGATAAGTAATGCACCGAACCGAGTACTGAATTTGTATGTGTAATTGTTGTTGCACTTGTAGCTGTCGCAATTCCAAAATCTGTTACTTTTATTACTCCATCAGCTCGAATTAAAATATTGTGCGGTTTAATATCACGATGCACAATTTCAAAATGATGGGCGTGTGCCATGGCGGATGTTAACTGCTCCATAATATCAAGAGCTTCTCCTATCGATAACATCCCTCGCTCAATTATGTATTGCTTCAATGTTTGTCCTGGTACATACTCCATTACAAGATAATATATACCATCTTCTTCTCCGACATCATACATATTCACAATATTTGGATGCGACAACGTTGTAACAGACTGCGCTTCTCGATGGAAACGTTTAATAAACTCTTCGTTATTTGAATAGTCGAGTCGTAATATTTTTACCGCTACATCCCGGCCCAGTATATCATCATGAGCTAAATATACATTGGCCATTCCACCGCCACCAATCATTTTCAGCAGCTTATAACGGTCATTTAAGCGTTTTCCAATCAGCACGTTGCACTTCACCTACTTTCGTTTGTCGAACCCGCATAATCAATCAGAACAAGGGTAATATTATCTTCCCCACCACGATCATTCGCCAATTGAATGAGACGTTGCCCCTTAGTTTCTAGCTGTTCATTTAACTGTAAAATTTGTTGCATATCAGCAATAGAAACTTTGTTAGATAATCCATCAGAGCAAAGAAGTAACTGATCATCTTCCTCTAGCACCAACGTTTTAACATCTAATCCGACTTTCTCTTCTGTTCCTAATGCCCTTAATAAAACATTCTTTTTCGGGTGATATTCTGCGTCTTCTTTTGAAATTTCACCATGTCTCACAAGTTCATTTACAAGTGAGTGATCTTCCGTTACAAGCGAGATTTCTCCCTCTGATACCATATAACAACGACTATCCCCTATATGACCTATTGTCACAAAGCTCGGCGTACAAATTGCTATTATAAGTGTTGTTCCCATGCCATTACATTCTACATGTTGCTTAGAGTACTCATATATACGCTCATTAATAATCCCAACACTAGTATGTAACCACTCTTCTACTTTTTTTGGCTCATTCATATTATGCGTTTGCTTCCAATAATCATGGAATAATTGAATGGTCATCGAGCTAGCTACATCACCAGCTCGATGACCTCCCATTCCATCTGCTACTACCGCTAAAATATTTCCATCTAAATTATGAAAAACTCCTGCACTATCTTCATTATGTTGACGAACTTTTCCTTTATCTGATAGAAACACGGCTTTCATCTCGTCACCTCGTCTCTTCTTTGCGCTCCTTCGCACGCAACTGACCGCAGGCTGCATCAATATCATGACCTTGTTCACGGCGAATCGTTACATTTACTCCACGATCTTTTAACGTTTTTTCAAACAAGAAAATTTGTTCACGTGGCGTACGTACATAATCACGTTCAGGTACGTAGTTTACCGGAATTAAGTTCACATGACATTTTACACCTTTTAAGAGCGCAGCAAGTTCTTCAGCGTGCTCAACTTGGTCATTTTCTCCTCCAAATAGTCCATATTCAAAAGTAATACGACGCCCTGTTCTATTTACATAGTATTTAATAGCTTCCATCAAATCTGGTAGCTTATAAGCACGGTTAATCGGCATTAATTTTGAACGTAATTCTGAGTTTGGAGCATGCAGTGAAATCGCAAAATTAATTTGTAAGTCTTCTTCAGCGAACTTATAAATTTTCGGGATAATTCCACTTGTCGAAACTGTCATATGTCTCGCACCAATATGAAGTCCTTTTTCATGGTTAATGATGCGTAAGAATCCCATTAAATTATCGTAGTTATCAAATGGTTCTCCAATTCCCATAACGACAAGAGAACTTACACGTTCTTCTGATTCATCAAGTGCACGTTGCACTTCTACTACTTGCGCTACAATTTCTCCAGCTTCTAAGTTTCGCTTTAAACCGCCAAGCGTTGAAGCACAGAACGTACATCCAATACGACAACCTACTTGCGTTGTTACACAAATGGAATTTCCATATTCATGTCGCATTAATACCGTTTCAATAGAATATCCATCGTATAATTGGAATAAGAATTTAATTGTTCCATCCGAAGACGTTTGTTTTACTAACGTATTTAAAGTAGTAATATCAAAGGAATTCGACAATTTTTCACGCAATCCTTTAGAAAGGTTTGACATATCCTCATAATTTTTTACACGTTTTTTATATAACCAATCAAAAATTTGTCCAGCACGGAACTTTGGTTCTCCTTGCTCCTTTAACCAATCTTGCATTTCATGAAGTTGTAAAGAGTAAATTGATGGTTTTTTCGTTTCTAAATTTTTCTTTTGTTTTCTCACAGTCGTTTCCACGATGCTACACCTTCTTCCTTAAACAAGCAATATAAAAGCCATCTGTTGCAAAATAATGCGGTAAAATTTGTACTTGACCTTCATCAATATACGGACTTAACTTTTCTGGCATACGCTCTTTTATCGTAGTATCCCACTCAAACTCAGGATGCTCTTGTAAAAATCGTTCTATTACTTGTTCATTTTCTATTTTTTCAATTGTGCACGTACTATAAACAAGGCGACCACCTTGTTTTAATAACGGTGCGATTTTTTCTAGTATTGCAAGTTGGATCGTCGATAATCTTTCACTATCGCCTTTATCTTTACCTAACTTAATATCAGGCTTACGTCTAATTACACCAAATCCAGAACATGGGGCATCTACTAATATTTTATCAAACGTTTCATTTGCAAAATGTTCTTGCACTTTTCTAGCATCTAATGCCTTTGTTTCGACATTTCCTAGACCAAGTCGCTCTGCTTGTTGTTTAATTAAACGTACTTTGTGTGCATGTAAATCAAGGGACATGACTTGACCAGTTCCTTTTAATCGCTCTGCGATATGTGTTGTTTTTCCACCTGGAGCAGCACAACTATCAAGAACTACATCTCCCTCATCTGGTTCTAAGGCACGTGCTACCAGCATAGAACTTTCATCTTGAATAGAAAGAAAACCTTTTTTAAACGCATCTGTGTGCGCTACATTCCCTTTTTCAATTTGAATTGCATCATCTGATAAATCGCCACGCTTCGCTTCTATACCTTCACTAGCTAATAATGCAATTGCTTCTTCTACTGTTATTTTATCAACATTTACACGCGCTGTTGGTACAGGCGGTAACATGTTCACTTCACACATTTTCTCAGCAGTTTCTAAACCATATTCTGAAGTCCACTCTTGGACAAGCCAAATTGGATGACTTGTGGCAATTGCCAAACGTTCTACTGGATCTTTGATTTCATCTACAGAAGGTACACCTTCTCTTTGAATCGAACGTAATACACCGTTCACCATACCAGCAATTCCTTTATGCCCGCGACGCTTTGCAATCTCAACGGCTTCATGAATAGCCGCTCTTTCAGGCACTCGGTCTAAATAAATCATTTGATATAAAGATAAGCGAAGTAATACTCTTACCCACGCTTCAACTTTCTTTTTTAAAAAAGGCTGTAAATAATAATCTAATGTATCACGACGTTGGATTGTTCCATATACAATCTCAGTTAGTAAACCAATATCTTTTCTATCAATTGTACTTTTTTCAATTAGATTATTTAAAAGTAAGTTACTGTATGCACCACTTTTTTCTACTTGAATTAAACCATCAAGAGCTAATTCACGAACATTTTGTCTCATGCATTTTCTCCTAACTTTGTTCCAATTTCAGGTTTTGTTCCACGTAAAAATTGTGAACAGCTCATACGCTTTTTACCAGAAGGTTGCAATTCTGTAATTTTAACACCCGTTTCATTACCAGTTGCTACAACGAAACCATCTTCTTCGATCGCAACAATCGTACCTGCTTCAGCTGATTTCGTTACGGGGACTTTTTCTCCCCACCATACTTTAACAACTTGTCCTGCTAAAGTTGTATAAGCAACTGGCCATGGATTCAATCCGCGAATGTGATTGTATACTTCTTCACCTGTTTTTGTCCAATCAATTTTCTCTTGCTCACGTTTTATATTATATGCAAACGTTACTTCTTCCTCGTTTTGTTTAATTGGTTCTAACTTACCTTGAATTAGTAAAGGTACTGTTTTAGATAGAAGATGTGCCCCTGCTTCACTTAACTTATCAAATAACGAACCTGTCGTTTCACGCTCTTCAATTTCCACTTCTACTTGCGTTAAAATATCACCAGCATCCAATTTTTCTACCATATACATAATTGTAATACCTGTTTTTTCTTTCCCTTCCATAATTGCATAATGGATTGGTGCACCGCCACGAAGTTCAGGAAGTAAAGAAGCGTGGACGTTAATACATCCATACTTCGGTGCTTCTAAAATTTCATTTGGTACAATTTGACCGAACGCAGCTGTTACAATTAAATCTGGCTCTAATGCCAATACTTTTTCATATTCGTCTTTTTCACGAATTCTTAACGGCTGTAACACCGGAATACCATGCTTTTCTGCTTCCACTTTAACAGGTGTAGGTGTTAATACTTTTTTTCTGCCTACCGGACGATCTGGTTGCGTAACAACACCTATTACATCATAGCCATCTTCAATAAGACGACGAAGCACCGGCACTGAAAAGTCCGGTGTTCCCATAAATACTACTTTTATCATTTAAAAACCGCTCCTTTTAATACCTATTCTAATTCATTTTCCTCATAATATCTTGTCACTTTCGATGTAAATAACACACCGTGTAAATGATCGATTTCATGTTGAATTGCACGCGCTAAAAACCCTTCTGCTTCTAGTAAAAATACTTTGCCTCGACGATTTTGCGCACGCACTTTAATATAATCCGCACGTTCCACTTCACCATAAAGTCCCGGGAAGCTTAAACAGCCTTCGGGACCTACTTGTTCACCACGTTTTTCTAATATCGATGGATTGATTAACTCAATTTTCCCAGTATCATCACCGATATCAACTACCGCCACTTGCAAGCTTACCCCTACTTGAGGCGCAGCTAAACCGACTCCGTCCGCAATTAACATTGTTTCATGCATATCTTTCAACAATTTCACTAACTTTTTATCAAAGTTAATTACTCTTTCACACGGTGTTTCTAACACTTCATTTGGATGCTTTACTATTTCTAAAACTGCCATATTTCCCTCCGCTACATTAACATTGTTGGATTAAAATCAATTGAGATTTGTAGCTCTTTTTGCATTTCTGCTTGATAATGTTCATTTACCATTTTGAGCACGTTCTTTAAGTTTGGTTCCCGTTTGTATTTTATCATGCATTGATAACGATATCTATCTTTTATCCTTGGAATTGCTGAAGCAACCGGTCCTAACACCATCGTTTGCTGCGAACAGTGTGTCCGTAAATGACCGACAATTTTTTCCGTCACTTGTACTGCTTTTAATAATTCCGGATGAGATACCGTCACAAGTACAACATAGTAATAAGGTGGGTATTGTCTCGTTCGCCTCATTTGCATTTCTTGATCAAAAAACACATCATATTGTTGGTTCTTTGCTAACTCTATACTATAATGTTCTGGCGTATACGTTTGAATTATAACTTCCCCTGGCAATTCATGTCGGCCTGCTCGTCCACTTACTTGCGTCAATAACTGATAAGTCTTTTCACTCGCCCGGAAATCAGGTAAATGAAGCATCGTATCAGCAGTTAAAACACCAACAAGCGTTACTTTCGGAAAATCTAACCCTTTTGCAATCATTTGTGTTCCAAGTAATATATCTGCTTTTTCTTCCCCGAACGCCTTTAATAATTTCTCATGCATCCCTTTACGACTCGTCGTATCTACATCCATTCGAATGACTCGTGCCTCTGGAAATAGTTTTGTAATTTCTTCTTCTACCTTTTGCGTACCTGTACCAAAGAAACGAATGTATGTACTTTGACAAGCAGGACACGCAGTCGGCATATTTTCTTCGTAACTGCAATAATGACATTTTAAACGATGATTCATTTTATGATATGTCAGCGAGATATCACAATGCGGACATTGTACAACGTACCCGCAATCACGGCACATAACAAATGTAGAATGACCTCTTCTATTTAAAAAGAGCACCATTTGTTCTTTCTTTTCTAACCGATCTGCTATTTTTTCATGCAGTGCCTTTGAAAACATGGAGCGATTCCCGTCACGAAGTTCTTCACGCATATCAACAATCTCTACTGTCGGTAAAGCTTGTTCGTTCATACGTTTTTCCATCGTCAGTAATTCATACACACCTTTTTTCGCTCTTGCAAACGATTCAAGCGTCGGTGTTGCACTACCAAGAACGATAGGGCATTTATGATATTGTCCTCTCCACACAGCTACATCCCTTGCATGATACCTCGGATTATCTTCTTGCTTGTAGCTCGATTCATGTTCCTCATCAATGATAATAATCCCTAAATTTTCAAAAGGAGCAAATACAGCTGAACGTGCACCAACTACGACTTTCACTTCTTTTCTTAAAATCTTACGCCATTCATCATATTTTTCTCCAACAGACAGCGCACTATGAAGAACTGCAACTTGTGAGCCAAATCTACCTTTAAAACGATCTACCATCTGAGGCGTTAGTGCAATTTCAGGAACAAGTACAATAGCTTCTTTTCCTTTCTCGAGCACCGCTGCTATAGATTGTAAATATACTTCTGTTTTTCCGCTTCCTGTAACACCATATAGTAAAAATGGATTGTAAGTTTCATTTGTAATTGATGATAAAATCGGTGTAATAACTTGCTTTTGTTCCTCAGTAAGTGGGAATGGTTTCGTTTGTTCAAAATCGTCATCGTCATACGGATTTCGGTACACTTCCACATACTTTTCTGAGAGTAGTCCCTTTTTAACAAGTGCTTTAATTGGAGCATCTGTTATTTGTAACTCTTCTGTTATTACTTTCAACGGTACACTTTTATAATTTTCCACAAAATAATAGAGGACATCTTGTTGTTTTTTACTTTTCAGTTCAAATGCTGCTAATTCTAATTTATCTTCTGGCAACTCCGGTTGAACGACTCTTTGTTTCTTCTTTTGTACCTTATCTTTTACTTGATAAACGACTTCAATCGTGCCATGTTTAATTTCTTGTTGAATCGTGCGGTATAGCTGTGGCTGCGTCTCAATCGCTTCCCAATCTATCGCTTCTTTGTCCTGAAATAAAAACAGTAGTTCAGGTGCTACTTCTTCTTGTTTACGAAGTTGTAGACGTTTTTTATATGTTGCTTTTATCGCCGTTGGAAGCATAACTTGAAAAGCTGAAATCATATAACATAACGTTTCACTTGTAAGCCAATACCCTAGCTTTAACAACTCTTCATTTAAAACGGGTGTTACATCTAAAATTTCATGAATTGTCTTTAACTTCTTACTTTCTACTTCAACCGAATCTTTAATCCCAATAATAAAACCTTGCAATTTCCTTGGGCCAAACGGAACTACTACACGCATGCCTGTCTGGACAATATCTTCCCATTTTTTAGGAATAATATAATCAAATGGTCGATCTGTCTGACGTGCAGGTACATCAACAATTACACTTGCAAATTTCATAGACGATCATCTTCTAACATTATTTCAATTTGCTTTAATATTTCACGAGCAACCTCTTTCTTCGTTAAAAGTGGCAACTCTATAACTTCTCCATCTTTTCTATACATTGTTACAATGTTCGTATCTGTACCAAATCCAGCTCCTTGCGCCTTTACATCGTTTGCAACAATCATATTCGCATTTTTCTCACGTAATTTTTTCGTTGCATATTCCTCTACGTTTGTCGTTTCAGCCGCAAAACCGATAAGTAACTGTTTGTCTTTCATCTCACCTAACGTTTTTAAAATATCTACTGTTCTCTCAAGTTCAATTACAGCATCGCCATTTTTCTTTTTCATTTTATTATCATGAACATATTTCGGACGATAATCTGCAACCGCTGCTGTTTTAATGACAACATCTACGTCTTCATAATGTTGAATAACCGCCTCTAACATATCTTGTGCAGATTCCACTTGCACCGTAGTTACATGTAATGGTGGATGTAATGCTGTCGGTCCCGAAACGAGTATAACATCAGCGCCTAAGTTCGCTGCCACTTCCGCAATCGCGTATCCCATTTTTCCAGAAGAAAAATTAGTCATAAAACGGACTGGATCAATCTTTTCACGAGTTGGGCCAGCAGTTATTAATATTCTTTTTCCTTGTAGTGGTTTTTGCTCTGAAAAAGCCTCTTCTAACCGTGCAATAATCGCTTCAGGTTCTTCTAATCTTCCCTTCGCTACATAACCACACGCTAAAAAACCTTCTCCAGGCTCAATAAATGTATATCCTAACGTTTTTAACGTCATCATATTTTTTTGAACAATTTTATTTTCATACATATGCACATTCATAGCAGGTGCAATCCACACTGGGGCTGTAGTAGCTAACAAAGTAGTTGTAATCATATCATCTGCAATACCGTTAGCTAACTTTCCAATACAATTGGCTGTAGCAGGTGCAACAAGTACAACATCTGCCCAATCTGCTAAATCGATATGAGCAATAACAGCTGAGTCTTTCTCATCGAATGTATCCGTATATACATCATGGCGAGAAAGCGCCTGGAATGTAAGAGGTGTAACAAACTTCATTGCCGACTCACTCATCATTACTTTTACAATAGCACCAGATTGTGTCAATTTACTCGTTAACGCAGCCGCTTTAAAGACCGCAATGCCTCCTGTTACACATAAAAGTATCTTTTTCCCTTTTAGCATATGGCTCGTCCTCTTTCTTTTTCAAACTTATAATACTGAAACAAGATTATCAGCTCATCAGTATCAATATTTCTTCCCTACCGTAAAAAAATAACAACCTACTTGTAAATAGGTTGTTACCGTTACATAGAAAATTATAAAGTCTATGTTTTAAATTGTCGAAGACAAAGTCTTATTCAGTTACTTTATCTTCACTTGGTACGTAGCTTAACGCTTCCATATCGATTTCTTCTAATGCTTTACCTACACATTTATGAGAAACTGGTTTTTCTACAACACAGTTATTAGCAAGTTGCATTTCGCGCGCACGTTTTGCAGCCACTGTTACAAGTGTATATTTAGAATCGATTTTTGTTAATAATGAATCAATTGATGGATTTAACATAATTATAGACCCTCCGTCATTTCTTTATAATATTTTGCTACTCTTTCGCGGCGGCAATGTTCGCCAACCACAATTGCTTTAATTCTTTCACAAGCTAGTTCAACTTGGTCGTTTTCTACAACGTAGTCGTAAGCGTCCATCATATCAATTTCTTCTTTCGCTACCGTTAAACGATTTTCAATAACATCTTCAGTTTCTGTACCACGACCGACAATTCGGTTCTTTAGTTCAGATAAACTTGGAGGTGCTAAGAAAATAAATACACCTTCTGGGAAAGCTTTCTTAACTTGAATTGCTCCTTGCACTTCAATTTCTAAGAATACATCTTTTCCTTCTTGTAATGTTTTTTCAACATAGTCAATTGGTGTTCCGTAATAATTACCTACGAACTCAGCCCACTCAAGTAATTTTTCATTACGAATCATTTCCTCAAATTCTTCTCTCTCTTTAAAGAAATAATCCACACCATCCACTTCACCTTCACGTGGCTTACGTGTCGTTACTGAAATGGAGTACTGAAAACGTGTATCCTCATGACTAAACAGCTCTTTTCGAACCGTTCCTTTACCAACCCCAGAAGGTCCTGAAAGAACGATGAGCAATCCTCTTCTACTTCTCATAAATATGTAAAACCTACCCTTCCTCACTTAACTCTTCTTTATTATTCAAACGATGTGCAATCGTCTCTGGCTGAATTGGACTTAATACAACATGCCCATCATCCATAACAATAACCGCCCTTGTTTTTCTCCCATACGTAGCATCAAGCAAAGCATTATGTTCGCGTGCTTCCTGTACTGTTCGTTTAATAGGAGCTGACTCCGGACTTACAATAGCAATAATTCGATGAGCAGATACAATATTTCCGTATCCAATATTTAAAAACCGCATGGCCATAGTTTGCGCCTCCTAGTAAGTCTATCCGATTTCTCCACCACGTATAACTTTATATATTTTTTGAAAGCTACTCAATATTTTGTACTTGTTCACGAATTTTTTCAAGGTTATTTTTCATTTCTACAACATATTTTGAAATTGTTAAGTCATTTGCCTTAGAACCAATCGTATTAATTTCTCTATGCATCTCTTGCACGATGAAATCCATTTTCCTTCCAACAGGCTCTTCAATCTGCAGTGTTTCACGGAATTGTTCTAAATGACTTTGCAAACGAACTAACTCTTCGTGAATATCACAACGCTCAGCAAAAATTGCAACTTCTGTTAGCAATCTTTGTTCATCTAGATCTTGATTATGTAATTCCTTTAAGCGATTTTCTAATCGTTCACGATATTTTTGTGTAACAATTGGTGCATGCGGAATAATAGCATTTACACAATTATGAATCTCTTGTAAGCGATACGCTATATCTTTATGTAATCGTTCTCCTTCGCCATCTCTCATCGTTTTTAACATATGAGCAGCTTGGCGAACAGCCTCATATAAACTGTTCTCAAATTGTTCATTTACGTTTTCTACCTCTTCAATCGCTGTTACTTCTGGCATTGCCATTAATTGCTCGAGTGTAATAGAATCTTGTAATTGAAATTTTCCTTTTATATCTTCCATAATCGATTGGTACTGCTCAAGAAGCGACCAATTCACACTTAATTTTCTTTCAACAAGCCCTTCACCCGCTATACTAATAGACACTTCAATACGTCCACGGCGAACTTGCTGTGCAATTATTTTACGAATTTTGTCTTCAAATACCGTCATTTGCTTCGGTAGTCGAATACTCATCTCTAGAAAACGGTGGTTCACCGATTTCATTTCTACTGTAATTTGAAAAGTATCACTCTCTACTTTCGATCTTCCAAATCCTGTCATACTACAAATCATTTTTTATCACATCCAAGCCATGAAATAACTCAATGAAAAAGGTAATAGAGACAAGGCTCTACTACCTTCTGTAAATTATATCACATTTTCATATCATTGACTATTTCAAGTTTAATCCCTTCTTATATAATATTGGCTTTTCCTTCTTCCCCTTCTTCCCTGTTAATAAAGAGCCTACTAATAAGAAGGTCGGAATTGACGATAAACCTCCAATTAACAACCAATCTCTCGCTTGTATTGGCATCGTGCTAAAAATCGGTTGTAACGGTGGATAATATATAACGACTAGCATGAGTAGTAATGAAATGATAACCGCTCCTACTAAATACACATTTCCAAACGGATTGCGGTGGAAAACAGAATGCTCACTTCGGCAATCAAATACATGAATCAGCTGAGCAAGTACCAATGTTGCAAACGCTACAGTTTGTGCATATTTCAGTTCATTTGAATGTTGATTATACGCAATAATAAATGCTACTAGCGTCACTGCCCCAATTAGAAAGCCACGACTTATAATTTTCCAGGCAAGCCCTCTAGCAAATACCCCTTCTTTCGGATGACGCGGCGTTCTCTTCATCACGTCTCCCTCGGCCTTATCCAAACCTAACGCCATCGCCGGTAAACCGTCAGTAACTAAATTCACCCATAAAATTTGAATTGGAACCATCGGCAGCGGTAGTGCAAGTAACATGGCAAATAACATGACCAAAATTTCTCCAACGTTCGATGCTAATAAATAACGAATAAACTTACGTATGTTCTCGTATATATTTCTACCTTCTTTAATTGCTGATTTTATCGTAGCGAAATTATCGTCCAGCAATACGAGAGATGAAGCTTCTTTTGCAACATCTGTCCCTGTAATTCCCATCGCTATCCCAATATCCGCAGTTTTTATAGCTGGAGCATCGTTTACTCCATCACCTGTCATCGCCACTATATGTCCTTTATTTTGCAACGCCTTAACAATTTTTAATTTATGTTCTGGTGATACACGAGCAAATACATACGTATCTTCTACAACATTTTCTAATTCTTCTACATCCATAGTTGCGAGTTCTACCCCTTCAACAACGCGTCCACCTGGTGGTAAAATGCTTAATTGTTCTGCAATCGCCATTGCAGTCACTTTATGATCACCTGTAATCATCACTGTTCGAATACCAGCTTCTCTGCACTCTTTTACTGCCTGCTCTACTTCTGGTCTTGGCGGATCAATCATTCCTTGTATTCCAACTAACATAAAATCTTTTTCAACATCTCTTTCATGTTCAATTGAGTCTGTTACTTTTAAAGGCTTAAAAGCAACTGCAATTGTTCGAAGTGCTTGACTACCTAAGCTATGAATAGCCGCCTGTACTTCTTTTCTATACAACTCACTTAATGGTTGCTGCTTATCCCCCCATAAAATCGTTTGACTCATTTGCAGAAGGACATCTGGTGCTCCCTTCGTAACGACAAACTTTTTCCCCTCTCGATCTCGTACAATAACACTCATCATTTTTCGAGTTGAATCAAACGGAAATTCACGAATAATTTCAAATTTCCCTTTCAGCGCCTCACGCGTTATCCCCGCTTTCATTGCTGCAGCTACAAGCGCCCCCTCAGTTGGATCTCCATCTAATACATACGCCTTTTTCTTTTGAATAATATTTGCGTTATTACATAGCGAACCAAATGTAAGTAGTTGATAAAGTGATTTCGTCTTAGCTGGATTAATTTCTTTTTCACCTTTCATAAAAGAGCCATTAGGTTCATACCCTTGGCCTGTCACTTTCCACAATTCTCCACCTGACCACATATGTGTTACCATCATTTTGTTTTGCGTCATCGTTCCTGTTTTATCAGAGCATATGACAGAAGCACAGCCTAACGTTTCTACTGCTGGTAACTTCCTTACAATTGCTCTCTTTTTTATCATACGCTGTACACCAAGCGATAAAGCTACTGTAACGATTGCTGGTAACCCTTCTGGAATAGCAGCAACAGCTAGCGACACGCCAGCTAAAAACATATGATATACTTCATTCCCTTGATACACACCAGCTAACACGACAAGCGCTGTCAAAATAAGAGCCACAATAATTAATATTTTTCCAAGTTGCTCTAATCTTCTTTGCAATGGTGTTTCCATTTGCTCTGCATTTTGCAACATATTTGCAATTTGGCCCATCGCTGTATTCATACCCGTTGCTACAACGACTCCTGTTCCAGACCCTCGTGTAATCATCGTACCCATAAAAGCCATATTTTTTTGATCACCAATTGAAACATCTTGCCCTTGCAACGCTTCTACTTTCTTCTGCACTGGAACTGACTCTCCTGTTAAAGCTGATTCTTCAATATATAAACTCGACGCCTCAACAAGACGTACATCAGCTCCAATACGATCGCCACTAGAAAATTTAATAACATCACCTAAAACGAGTGCTTTAGACGGTGCCTTTACCCACTTTCCATTTCGCAGTACAGTTACTTGCGGGGCGGCTAGCTCTTTTAAAGCTTCCAATGACTTTTCAGCCTTTCTTTCTTGAAAAAATCCGAGAATACCATTGATAATAACAATTGCCACAATCGCAATAGAATCAATGTATTCCCCTAAAAAAGCCGAAACGATTGTTGCACCAAACAAAACAAGCACCATAAAATCTTTAAATTGCGCCAAAAATACCATTAGTGCAGAAGGCCTCTTTGCTTCATCTAGTTCATTTGTACCAAATTTTTTAATTCGCCCTTCTGCTTCTTTCTCTGTAAGTCCAACCTTCACATTCGTATTCGTTCTTTCTTCCACTTCATGTGCACGCATTCCATACCAGTTCATCCTGCTATCGACCTCCTGATTCCAGACATACTCTATTGAAAGCTTATTCAGCCTCGTCCAAAAAAATGCTATAATTAACTTTTAGTTAGAAAGGAGTGTTCATTTATGGCATTCGATGGATTATTTACAAGAGCGATTACACATGAAATTGCAAATTCTCTTTACACGGGAAGAATTTCAAAAATATATCAACCTTCAAAATACGAGATTTTATTACATATTCGAGCAAACGGAAAAAATCAAAAACTGATTCTTTCCGCTCATCCGACATATGCACGTTTACACTTAACAAATCAAAATTATGATTCACCTGCACTTCCGCCAATGTTCTGTATGCTTCTTCGTAAGCATTTAGAAGGTGGATTCATTGAAAAAATTGAACAAATTGATTTAGAGCGTATTATTCAAATTACCGTTCGTAGCAGAAATGAAATTGGTGATGAATCGCTAAAAACATTAGTAATTGAAATTATGGGACGACATAGTAACATCATTTTAGTAGACACAAAAACAAACAATATTTTAGATAGCTTAAAACACGTTTCCTTAGCAGTAAACCGACATCGAACTGTATACGCTGGAGCTGAATATATTGCACCACCAGCACAACATAAAATTAACCCACTTCAGATCGAAACAAATGATGAATTTATTAGACCGCTGGACTTTCTATCTGGAAACATGGATAAACAGCTAGTCGGAACCTTTACCGGAATATCACCGTTATTCGCAAAAGAAGTAGTGAAAAAAGCAGGTATGGTAAATGAAAAAGCATTAGCTGACGCATTTTTCTCCATACAAAAACCATTATTAACTCATACATATTCACCAACAATGACTACTTCAAATGGGAAAGAATTCTTTTATCTTTTCCCTCTTGCGCACTTAGCTGGAGAAGACAAGACATTCTCATCTGTTAGTGAATTGCTAGACCGTTTCTTTTTTGGAAAAGCAGAGCGTGACCGTGTAAAACAACAAGCTCATGATTTAGAGCGCTTTATGCAAAACGAAAAAAATAAAAATGAGAAAAAACTCATTAAACTAGAAAAAACATTACAAGATGCTGGAAAAGCAGATAAATATCAACTATTTGGAGAACTACTTACAGCCAATATGTACGCTTTGAAAAAAGGCGATAAAGATATTGAAGTCGTTAACTATTATGATGAAAATGGCGGAACTGTAAAGATCGCATTAGATCCTTTAAAAACGCCATCTGAAAATGCACAACGCTATTTCCAAAAGTACCAAAAAGCGAAAAATTCCGTTGTTGTTGTAGAAGAACAAATCGAAAAAACAAAGGAAGAAATTCTTTATTTTGATAGCTTACTTCAACAAATGGAAGCTGCTTCTTCAAAAGATATTGAAGAAATTCGTGAGGAATTAGCTGAAGAAGGTTATATGCGCAATCGTAAAACGAAAAACGGAAAGAAAAAGCCTACTAAACCAGTATTAGATAAATATGTAGCAAGTGATGGCACAGAGATTTTCGTCGGTAAAAACAATAAACAAAATGATTATTTAACAACGAAATTTGCCCGTCGTGATGAAATTTGGTTACATACGAAAGATATACCTGGTTCTCACGTTGTCATTCGTTCTTTAGAACCTGCTGAAGAAACTTTACTAGAAGCTGCCAAAATTGCTGCTTATTACAGTAAAGCAAAAGAGTCTAGTTCTGTACCTGTTGATTTCACCAAAATACGCCATGTGAAAAAACCGAGTGGTGCAAAACTTGGTTTTGTTACGTACGACAATCAGCAAACTGTTTATGTAACACCCGATGCTGATACTGTAATGAAATTAAAAGCTTAAATAAAAAAATGCGTTGCTTATAAGCAGCGCATTTTTTTATTCGTTCCAACTAGTTCATATACCCATTCACTAATTCATAACATCTTTCTTTTGTCATCTTGTATTTCTCTTCTGAAGCATCTATACGTCTCATCGTCCCGTTATTTGTATCAGTACCAATTGCTTTAACCTTACTTTCCTTTTCTTTAACCCACGCAATTTGTTTCGTTTTTAATGACTGAAATGCATCAGGGGACATCGTATTTTTTAATGTACTGTAAATTTCATTTAGTTTATTATCCCACAGTTCATAATTTCCTTCTATTTCATTTACTATGTCATTTGTTGACATGACATTTGTATGTTTTTCTTGGTTTTCTAGAGCCGCTAACTCATTTAAAACTTTAGTTTTACCTACTGCTGACGAAGTTTCTTTTTTAGTCTGCTTCTCTTCTTTAGAAATAGCATGCGTACTCATGCTATTTTCCTTAATGTTTTCGTGTTCTTGACTATTATTTTCTTTCGTTTCTTTTTCCTGCTTTTGCTCATCTAAATCATATGTAATAACCGATGTTTTTGCATCTACAGCAATTAATCTAGCATTTTCTTTAAAAATATATTTTTTGTCACCACTGTTCTCCTCTTTAACAAAATCGACATTCTTAAAGCCTCGAATTTTCAGAAACTCACTAGCTTCTTCCTTCGTAAGTTTTAAATCTCTCGGTGTATGCGATGACCATTTATCCATTAACCATTTTCCATCTTTATAAACGAAAATAAATTCCCATATCTCTGCTTCATTTCCCATATCATTTGAAGGTATAATCGTTTCAATCGTTAAATTTTTATCTTTCTGTGTATACGTTAATCTCATTTCTGGTTCAATATTAATAGGGAATGGCAACATATCTGTCTCTCTAGATCTATTAAATGTTTCAAGCGAATTAGGAAGCTGGTTCTCTACAAATTTTTCTGTAACCAATCCCTTAACTCCTTTTTTCGCTGTCGCCAAATCTCCTGGATTATTTCGACTCCATCCATTTTCTTTTTCCATCTCACTAAATGCATTTGCTATTGCATCTACACTCTTTCTTACAATCTTTTTCGCTTCTTTTTCTGTCACTTCTGGGGCTTCATCAAGCTGTTCAATCGTTTCATTTGCTTGAACTTTGATTTCACTTTTTTCACACCCTGTTACAACTAGCATACTAGCAGCGAAGCAAAATGACATGACTTTACTTAATTTCTTCATATACTCACATTCCTTATTCCTATTTATTCGTTACGCACCTTTATCTACAAGAAAACATAACGACCTCTTATTATACCAATTATCACCATTTATTTATACAAAAAATATAATATTAGAATTGAAAGATTATAATAAGCAAGTTTACATTACTGTATAAATTTTTGACATCCTCATTTTATATTTGTCTAGGTTTTTTGACACAAAACTCCCGCTTCTCTTTTATTGTCAATAAGTATATTGGCACAAGTTTTGCTTTATTAAATATAAAAAGGAGGCATTAAAATGAATATAAGAATAACTAATATCCAAAAACAACTACATAAGTACGTAATTGACGGGTTACTTATTACAAAAAAAGAAAACCGCCAATATGCAACAGGCTTTACAGGTAGTGCTGGCGCCGTCTTAATCTCTGCCGATCAAGCTGTTTTTATAACAGATTTCCGCTATGTAGATCAAGCAAAATCACAAATAAAAGATGCTGAAATTATTATGCATAAAGGAAATTTAGAGGAAGAAGTTGCAAATCAAGTGTCAAAATTAAACATTCAAAAACTCGGAATTGAAGAAAACAACATGACATTGCAACAATATAAAAACTTGCAAAAGTACGTACAGGCGGAAATGATTCAAGTTTGCGAAATTATCGAAAATATTCGTATCATTAAAGACACGCCTGAAATAGAAATAATGAAAATTGCAGCTAATATTGCGGACGAAGCATTTCACCACATTCTTACGTTTCTAAAACCAGGAATAAGTGAAAATACTGTACGAGATGAATTAGAGTTTTTCATGCGAAAAAAAGGTGCTGCATCTTCATCATTTCAAATTATTGTAGCTTCTGGTGTTCGTTCTTCCCTTCCACATGGAGTTGCATCAAATAAAATAATTGAACGAGGCGACATCGTTACATTAGATTTCGGTGCACTTTACGACGGATATTGTTCCGATATAACACGTACTGTAGTAATCGGGGAACCATCAGAAGAATTCAAAAAGATATACAATATTGTACTTGAAGCATTAAAACGCGGGACTGAAGCGATTAAACCTGGAGAAACTGCAAAACGTATCGATGATATAACGAGAAACTACATTACTGAGCATGGATACGGTCAATATTTTGGACATTCTACTGGTCATGGTCTTGGATTAGAAATTCATGAACCTCTCCGCCTATCCCAAGAAAGTAAGGCTACTTTAGAAGAGGGTATGGTCGTTACAGTTGAACCAGGTATTTACATACCGAACTGGGGCGGTTGTAGAATTGAAGATGATATTGTCATTACAAAAGACGGATATGAAGTTATTACAAAATCAAATAGAGAACTAATTGTAATCCCTTGTTAATATTTTGAAATTTCCAACAGGATTTTTTCTCTGCACATAGAATTCCTTCTCTGGAGTATTCGTTTCAAGAGGGGGAATTGTAATTGAACTTTGTAATCGATAAAATAGATGGTTTACATCCTGAATTTTCCAAACTAGTTTCCATGATGAATTACGCTCGCTATACAACAATGCAAGCGGTGGAAGATTTAACAATGGAAGAACTTGATTATTTATATAATGAGGAAGCAAATTCAATCGGCATGCTATTATATCACATGGCTGCTGTTGAATTTTACTACCAGATTCATACTTTTGAAGACCGCGAACCAACGGAGGCCGAACTAGAAAGATGGTTACCTGGCCTCGAGTTAGAAGCTCTTGGACGTAAGGAAATAAAAGGAAACTCTATAGAATTTTATATTGATACATTACAAGAAGTACGTTCCAAAACAATTGAAACATTCCAATCGTTACCTGATGAATGGCTGTTTAAAACGACAGACTTTTGGTATGACAAACAAGCAAATAACTATTTTAAGTGGTTTCACGTATTTGAAGATGAAATCAATCATCGCGGACAAATTCGTTTAATTAAGAAGATGCAAAAAGCTCATTCAATAAAGTAAGAAAGTGCCACCAGATAAGGTGGCACTTTCTTCTATTATTCATTAACGAATAGCTTTTCATTTACTGTTTTAGTGACTACCGCTACCAACATTAAAATGCAAATTAAATATAGCAATTTCGTAATAAATAACCACCCTTGAAACATTACAATTCCATCTATTATCTCATTTCCCTTCAGTAACAAAAACGGAATCGTACTAATTATCATGACAAACTCAATACTGAATACAATTTTCTTTTTTCGGCTATATGCTTTCCACTCATCCCAGCGATACATAGGAGCAAAAATCAATACTCCTATACATAATATAACTGGTACCCATTCACTTTTTAAAAATTGCCCTGAAATAACTGATAATAGTAAACAAACGAGCACACCATAATAACCTATTTTCTCTCTCATTCGTACTCCCCCATTCTACTTCTCCTTTAATATGTAACTTGCTATGCTTATAACAATTCTTAGAAAAATAACTACTACAATTACAATATAAAGACTTTTTGCAGACGACATCCATTCTTGAAAAATAGACATTTTCTTCATTTGTTTCTGACCCTCTATTAAAATAACTCCTACGAATAATGAACAAACAACGATGATACCTATCATAATTCCAATACTTTTCTTGCTATATTGTTTCATATCATCCCAGTTATATAAAAGTATAAGTACAAACCCAAAAACAGGTATAATACTGATCCATTCATTGCTTGTAAACAAATTTAAAATGATTAATAGACTACAAGAGAGAATAAAGCCCCAAAACCCAATTATTTTGCGCATAAGCCCTCCTTTAATTCCATTTTTAGGATTAATTGTATTTTAACATCCATTTTTTTAACCTTGCCACTACGGTACATGAAATTTTGGTTTTTCGGTTTCCTATACTCACATACTCTCCCTACTTTCATACAATAAACTACACGAATGCCTAAAGGATGTGAATGTTATGGGAGTTGAATTAACGCTATTACACGCTCTCTATGTTATTTGTTTACTCACCATTATTACCTTTTTTATTTTCCGAAAGGATACGACGATTATTTGTATCGTTTTCATCTTTTTATTAGCATTAACTGCTACAAGTTCTATCCCTCTTGCCGTTAGCGGCATTTTTCAAAGTTTTATTTACGCTATTACTGAGCTATTACCAACTATATTAATCATTTCCATTATCGTATCCATGAGCAATTTACTCGTTCATACTGGCATAAATGATACAATGATTTCACCATTTACAAAGATGATTCGTACCCCTACCCTCGCCTACTGGATTATCGGTCTTTTGATGATGACAATTTCTTTCTTCTTTTGGCCTTCTCCAGCTGTTGCCTTAATGGGAGCTATTTTATTACCGGTTGCTGTACGTGTCGGCCTTCCGCCAATTGGAGTGGCAATTGCTATGAACTTATTCGGTCATGGGATTGCTTTATCCGGCGACTTCGTTATACAAGGCGCACCAAAATTAACCGCAGACGCTGCTGGTCTTCCTGTTTCTAGCGTTGTTTCTGCAAGTGTTCCACTCGTTATCATTATGGGCATTGTGACAACTTCCGTCGCTTTTTTCTTCTTACGAAAAGAATTTCATACAGGCTTATCTATACAAGAGTCTATTTCATCAACTGCGTCTTCTAAAACACTCACTTCATTATCTACTCGGACAAAAAAATGGCTCGCTATTTGTATTCCGATCGTATATGCCATCGATATCCTTTGCATGATTCAATTTAAACTACAAGGAGGCGACGCAACTGCACTTATCGGCGGAACAACTGTTATTATGATTATCATCATTTCTCTCATCGCCTACAAAGGTAATGGACTGAATAAAACGACCGATTACTTTATAGAAGGGCTCCAATTTGGCTTTAAAATTTTCGGACCAGTTATTCCTATCGCTGCACTCTTTTATTTAGGAGATAGTGGCTTTGTGAAAATTATCGGGGACTATTTACCGAAAGGTTCACACGGAATCATTAACGACTTAGGCATCGCTTTATCTCAAACTGTTCCTTTAAATCAATATGTATCGGCAGGGACATTAACTATCGTTGGTGTCATTACCGGCTTAGATGGATCAGGTTTTTCAGGTATATCACTTGCTGGTTCCATTGCCAATCTTTTCGGAACAGCACTTGGCCATGGAACAGCTACATTAACAGCACTCGGGCAAATTGCAGCTATATGGACCGGGGGCGGGACGTTAATTCCTTGGGCACTTATTCCTGCCGCTGCGATTTGTAAAGTCGATCCATTTGAACTTGCACGTCGAAACTTTTTACCAGTTATGATTGGCTTAATTGTCACCACGAGCGTTGCGATGTTTATTCTATAGCGTAAGCAAGTGTTCTCTTGCTTACGTTTTTTGCTTGTAAAATTCATCATGAATGATCAGTTTTCAAGAGGGATTCGTTATTACTTAGCGAAATTATATTAGGAGAGTAATCATTTCAAAACGTTTATAAGAAACAGATTACTGCAATTAGAAAAGGGGACATACCTATGAATGAATTGATTTTCGTCTTATTAATTTGTCCGTTATTTATCTTTATCGTATCTGTTATTGGAACACGCAAAACGAAAACGTATTACGTAATGCCGATTGTAACGTTTGCTAGTTTTTTAATAATAGGTGTTATCGCCTTTACTCCAAAATTTTTCTTTTGGGTTGGCATGTACAGCATCTTCTCATTTATTGTTTCTTATATGACGCTATTGTTTGTGAAAGGATATGAGGTTGCTGAAAACGCTAAATAGTTGTTAGCAAGGAGACAGGAATATGATTTTCTTTGATATTGATGGAACTTTACATGAAGTTTTAACAATAATATAAAAAAACGACTGCGTTCCCCCGCAGTCGTCTTTTTTCGTGTTACGCTGTGATCCAAGCTTCGTTAGCTGGATTTTTACGCCACTCTTGTAATTTTTTCGTTTCAGCTTGTCCGATCATACCTTTTTCTGCTGCAACTTCAGTTAATGCACTGTAATCACTTAAAGAATATGATGCTACGTTCGCTGCTTCTAACTTTTCTTTTCCTGCTTCTAGCTCGTATGTGAAGATTGATACGATTCCTAATACTTCACAGCCAGCTTCGCGAAGTGCTTCTACACATGTAATTGCACTGCCGCCAGTTGAAATTAAGTCTTCTACTACTACAACTTTTTGACCTTTTTCAGCTTTTCCTTCGATTTGATTCCCTTTACCGTGACCTTTTGCTTTACTACGTACGTAGCACATTGGTAAATCCATACGATCACTTACCCATGCCGCGTGCGCAATACCAGCAGTTGCTGTTCCTGCAATAACTTCTACAGTTGGGAAGTGCTCTTTAATTAACTCTTCTAATCCAGCTGCAATCGCTTGACGTACTTTCGGATAAGATAAAGTTAAACGGTTATCACAATAAATTGGTGATTTCATACCTGAAGACCATGTGAATGGATCATTCGGTTGTAAAAATACTGCTCCAATTTCTAATAAATGCGATGCGATTTCTTTTTTCATACTGTTACACCTTCCCACTGTTGTTTTACTGTTTTATACGCTTCAAGCGGATTTTCTGCTTTTGTAATACTACGTCCAACTACGATATAGCTTGAGCCAAGTTCCCTCGCACGTTTCGGTGTTGCTACGCGCACCTGGTCATTTACATCATCGCTTGCAAGACGAATCCCCGGTGTTACTGTTACAAATTCATTTCCGCATACTTCACGTAATTTTGGAACTTCAAGCGTTGAACAAACAACGCCATCCAGTCCACTTTCTTTCGTTAATTTTGCATAATGAGCAACCGCTTCTTCTAACGTTTTCTCAATGCCGATCTCTTTTTTCATCATAGCTTCCGAAGTGCTTGTTAGTTGTGTAACTGCAATACAAATCGGTCTCTCTTTTCCTTCTTGCTTACCTTCCTCTAATCCCTCAATCGCAGCTTTCATCATGCTGCTTCCCCCAGCAGCATGAACATTTACCATATCAACATCTAGACTAGCTAGGCTACGCATAGCGCTTTTTACCGTATTTGGAATATCATGAAGTTTTAAATCTAGAAAGATCTTATGCCCTTTTTCTTTTAAGTACGAAATAATCGCAGGGCCTTCTTTGTAAAATAACTCCATACCAACTTTAACAAATAACTCTTCCCCTTCAAAGTGGCGCAAGAATTGTTCTACATCTTGTTTCCCCGGAAAATCTAGTGCAACGATTAACGACTGTGACATGTTTGCTTCCAGCTCCTTCCTTGACATTCCGAAATGTGATCAAATCCTAATTCATCTAGTAATGCTGGTAACTCTTCAATAATTGTCGGACATACGAACGGATCGATAAAGTTCGCTGTACCTACTGCAACTGCGCTTGCGCCAGCGTAGAAGAATTCAATTACATCTTCCGCTGTTTCAATACCACCCATTCCGATAATTGGAATGTTAACCGCTTGGCTTACTTCATGTACCATACGAATTGCTACTGGCTTAATCGCAGGACCTGATAATCCGCCTGTACGGTTTGCTAAAATTGGTTTAGCTGTTTTTAAATCTAGACGCATACCAAGCAATGTATTAATCATCGTTAAACCATCTGCACCTGCATTTTCAATCGCTTTTGCAATCTCCACAATGTTTGCCACGTTCGGTGACAACTTCACATATACAGGTACTTCAGAAACCTCTTTTACTCGCTTCGTTAAATCAGCAGCAATTTCAGGATTTGTACCAAAGGCGATACCACCTGTTTTTACGTTTGGACAAGAAATATTTAATTCCAGTGCATGGACATTAGGCGCTTTAGAAATTTCCTTTGCAACCGCTACGTAATCCTCAGCTTGTGAACCTGCAACGTTTGCAATGATTGGAAGGTCAAATTGTTCTAACCATGGTAATTCAGAATTCATTACTTTTTCTAATCCTGGGTTTTGAAGTCCGATTGCATTTAACATGCCACCCGGTGTTTCAGCAACACGAGGCGTAGGATTTCCATAGCGTGGTTGTTCTGTCGTCGCTTTGATCATGATTGATCCTAGTACACTTAAATCGTAAAACTGTGCATATTCACGACCAAATCCAAAGCATCCAGATGCCGGTATAATTGGATTTTTTAATGATAATCCTGGTAATTCAACTTGCAATCTGTTCATAGTACAACCTCCCCGATTGGAAATACTGGTCCGTCGCTACACACCTTCTTGTAAGAATGTCCACTTGGATCTTCTTGTAAGTGGCATACACATGCGAAACAAGCTCCAATACCACAGCCCATACGTTCTTCTAATGAAATATAGGCTTTTTTCTCTTTGTAACGCCCTTCTAATGCACGAAGCATCGCTAACGGACCACATGAATAAAGAATATCAAAGTCAATTCCGTAATGATCAATTACATCTGTGACAAATCCTTTTGTACCGTGTGTACCGTCTACTGTCGCAACGTACGTATCACCAAGTTCTGCAAATTTTTCTTCATAGAAAACAACATCTTTCGTTTGAAAACCTAAGATGTGAATTACGCGTACACCTTTTGCAACGAGGCGCTGTGATAATTCATAAAGTGGTGGTACACCAATCCCCCCACCTACTAGTAAGGCTGTTTGACCAGCTTCTGCTTCTTCTACAGGAAAACCGTGCCCTAATGGTCCTAGTACGTCTACCATTTCACCTTGTTTTTTAGTGGCTAATGTTTTTGTTCCTTGTCCTTCCGCACGATATAGCATTGTAAATTCGTTCTTCTCTTGATCTACATTACAAATACTAATTGGGCGGCGCAGAAGGGGCGCAATGCCCTCTGCTACCTTAATGTGTACAAACTGCCCTGGTTCGTTCATTTGCTGTACTAAAGTTCCTTGAAGCACTAATTCGTAAATGTTCTTTGCGATTTCTTTTTGATTAACGACGATCATATTTTGCTTTTGCATCATGCATGTACCACCTCGTGACGCTTTGTTTGCGTAATTTCTTTCATTGAATGAGCTGAGAATGTCATAGATTCTAATACTCGTAAGATTGCTCTCGTTGTATCAAGTGATGTTAAGCAAGCTACACCATTTTCTACTGATTCACGGCGAATGCGGAAACCATCACGCGCTGGTTGTTTGCCTTTTGTTAATGTATTGATTACAAACTGTGCTTTTCCTTGGCGGATAATATCTAGTAAGTTGTAGTCTTCAGAATCAATTTTGTTTACAACTTGTACTGGGATATTTTGCTCTGTTAACGATTTTGCTGTTCCAGCTGTTGCTAATAAGTTATAGCCGATTTCATGGAAACGTTTTGCAATTTCCATCGCCTCTTCTTTATCTTTATCCGCTACAGTAATGATTACTGATCCGTGCGTTGGGATGTTAATTCCAGAAGCAACTAACCCTTTGTATAATGCTTTTTCAAGCGTTAAATCTTTACCCATTACTTCCCCTGTTGATTTCATTTCAGGTCCTAATGTTGTATCCACTGAGCGTAATTTCGCGAATGAGAATACCGGAGCTTTTACATATACTTCTTTCTCTTCTGGGTGATAGCCCGTTCCGTATCCTTGCTCTACTAGGTCTTGCCCTAGAATAACTTTCGTTGCAACGTTTGCCATTGGTACACCTGTAATTTTACTTAAGAATGGTACTGTACGGCTCGCACGTGGATTTACTTCAATTACGTACACTTGATCTTCGAATACGACAAACTGGATATTTAGTAATCCAACAATGTTTAATCCTTTTCCAAGTGCAATTGTATGTTCAATAATTTGTTCTTTTAATTTTTCAGATAAGCTTTGTGGTGGATATACTCCAATTGAGTCACCAGAGTGAACTCCAGCGCGTTCAATATGTTCCATAATACCTGGAATGAATACATTCTCACCGTCTGAAATTGCATCTACTTCAATTTCTTTACCGACCATGTAACGGTCGATTAATACTGGGTGATCTGCGTGAACTTTAACTGCATTTTTCATGTAGTGCAGTAGTTCTTCTTGACGATATACGATTTCCATCGCACGTCCACCTAGTACGTAAGATGGTCTTACTAATACTGGGTAACCAATTTCTTCTGCGATTGCTACCGCTTGTTCTACAGTCGTTGCTGTTTTACCAACTGGTTGTGGGATACCAAGTTTTGTTAAAGCAGCTTCGAATTTATCTCGATCTTCTGCACGGTCTAAGTCTTCAAGTGATGTTCCTAAAATCTTCACACCATGTTCTTCTAATTTTGCCGCTAAGTTAATCGCCGTTTGTCCACCGAACTGAACGATAACACCTTCTGGTTTTTCTAAATCGATGATGTGCATTACATCTTCAATCGTTAATGGTTCAAAGTATAATTTGTCAGAAATACTGAAGTCTGTTGAAACAGTTTCTGGGTTATTGTTAATGATAATCGCTTCATATCCAGCTTCTTTAATTGCCCATACTGAGTGAACTGTTGCATAGTCAAACTCAACACCTTGACCAATGCGGATCGGACCAGATCCTAGAACTACTACACTCTTACGATCTGTTACAATTGATTCGTTTTCCTCAGCGTATGTGCTGTAGTAATACGGTGTTGCAGATTCAAACTCTGCCGCACAAGTATCTACCATTTTGAATACCGGCGTCATATTATTTTCTTTACGCATATCGTAAATTTCGCGCTCCGTTTTGTTCCAAGCTGCTGCAATGTAGTGATCGCTGAAGCCCATTTCTTTTGCAGTTTGTAGTACTTCCATATTTCCTACATTCGCTTTTACTTCGCGTTCCATATTTACGATATTTTCAACTTTTTGTAAGAAGAAGAAGTCCATTTCACACCATTCGTTAATCTCTTCTTTCGTTACACCTTGACGAATTGCTTCTGCTACGATAAACAGTCGCTCATCATCTGCTTTAATAATGCGTTTTTTCATTGTTTCTTTATCAAGTTCTTTTAAGTGGTCTAATTCTAAGTGATAAATACCAAGTTCTAAAGAACGAACCGCTTTTAATAATGATTCTTCTAAGTTACGTCCGATTGACATAACCTCACCAGTTGCTTTCATTTGCGTTCCAAGTGTTCTGTTCGCTGATTCAAACTTATCAAATGGCCAGCGTGGAATTTTTGAAACAACATAGTCTAATGCTGGCTCGAAGCAAGCGTAAGTTTTTTGTGTTACTGGGTTTACGATTTCATCTAATGTTAAGCCGACTGCAATTTTCGCTGCTAATTTCGCAATTGGATATCCAGTTGCTTTAGATGCTAATGCAGATGAACGACTTACACGTGGGTTTACTTCGATTACATAGTATTGGAAGCTATATGGATCTAGTGCAAGCTGAACGTTACATCCACCTTCAATTCCTAGTGCACGAATAATTCGTAATGAAGTATTGCGTAACATTTGGTATTCACGGTCGCTTAGCGTTTGGCTCGGTGCTACAACGATAGAATCACCTGTATGAACACCAACTGGATCGATGTTTTCCATGTTACATACTACAATCGCGTTATCATTTGAATCACGCATTACTTCATATTCAATTTCTTTACAACCAGCAATACTTTTCTCTAATAAACATTGTGTTACTGGGCTATGTTTTAAACCACTTGTTACGATTTCAATTAACTCTTCTTCGTTATGGCAAATTCCGCCACCCGTTCCGCCTAATGTGAATGCTGGACGAACGATTACTGGATAACCAATTTCGTTTACAAAGCTATATGCTTCATCAAGGTTATGAATGATTTCACTTGGTGGTGTTGGTTCATTTAAATCTTGCATTAATGTACGGAACAAATCACGATCTTCCGCTTGCTCGATTGCCGATAATTTTGTTCCTAAAATTTCAACTCCGCACTCTTCAAGTACGCCTGATTTTGCAAGTTCAACAGCCATGTTTAAACCTGTTTGACCGCCTAATGTTGGTAAGATTGCATCTGGACGTTCTTTACGAATGATTCGGCTTACGAATTCTAATGTTAAAGGCTCAATGTATACTTTATCTGCAGTTGCAGTATCTGTCATAATTGTCGCTGGGTTAGAGTTAACAAGGATTACTTTGTAACCTTCCTCTTTAAGAGATTGACAAGCTTGTGTTCCAGAGTAGTCAAACTCCGCTGCTTGCCCAATTACAATTGGTCCTGACCCGATTACTAAAATTGTGTTAATGTCTAGGCGTTTTGGCATAACTCTTCCCCTTCTTTCTTGAAGTTTTCAATCATTGTTAAGAAATCTTCGAATAAATCATTTGCATCTTCTGGTCCTGCTGAAGCTTCTGGATGGTATTGAACTGTAAATGCTGGGAACTTCTTATGACGAAGACCTTCTACTGTTCCATCATTTAAAGCAACATGTGTAATTTCAAGTTCTGTATTTTCAACTGATTCTTCTTCTACTGCGTAACCATGGTTTTGAGATGTAATTGCTACTTTTCCAGTTGCAAGATTTTTTACTGGATGGTTTAAACCACGGTGACCGAATTTTAACTTACTTGTATTCGCACCAGATGCTAAAGCAAATAGTTGGTGTCCTAGGCAAATTCCGAATAAAGGAACTTTACCGATAATGTCTTTTAACATTTCAATTGCTTCTGGTACATCTTTTGGATCCCCAGGTCCGTTACTTAACATAATTCCATCTGGGCTAAGGCGTAAAATTTCTTCAGCTGTCGTGTTGTAAGGAACTACAATTACATCACAATCACGTTTATTTAATTCTCTTAAAATACCATGTTTCATACCGAAGTCTACTAATACAACACGATGTCCGCGGCCTGGGCTTGGGTATGGATCTTTCGTTGATACGCGTTTTACATGGTCTGTAAATACTGTCGCTTTTAATTGGCTTACGATGTATTCTACATCTGCATCCATGTTACAAAGGCGTCCGCGTAATGTACCGTATTGACGAATTTTTCTCGTTAATTTTCTCGTATCAATTCCTGCTAATCCTGGAATGTTTCTTTCTTTTAAGTAGTCATTTAACGAAATTTCATTACGGAAGTTTGATGGGTGATCACAAATTTCGTTTACGATTAAACCATTTACAGATGGGTGAATCGATTCAAAATCGTCACGGTTGATGCCGTAGTTTCCGATTAATGGGTACGTGAATGTTACAATTTGACCGCAATATGATGGATCAGATAATGTTTCTTGATATCCAGTCATTCCTGTTGTAAATACAACCTCACCTGACTTTTCGATTTCTCCTCCGAAACCTGTTCCAATTAATACTGTTCCATCTTCTAAGATAAGTTGTCTTTTCATACTAATGCACTCTCCTTTTGCCATGCGATCTTACCACCAACGATTGTCATTACCGGCCATCCTTGGCATTTCCAACCTGCGAATGGTGTATTTTTTCCTTTTGATAAGAATGTTGTTGGATCAATCTCTTCTTCTTGTTCTAAATCAATGATTGTAATATCAGCTGTTCTACCTTCTTTCAGGCGACCTGCTTCTAAGCCGAATGTATCAGCTGGCTTTTCTGTTAAGAATTGAATTAACTGTTCTAGTGTAATAATTCCTTTTTTCACAAGGTTTGTGTATAGAAGTGGGAATGCTGTTTCAAAACCAGTAATTCCGAACGGTGCTCTTTCAATTCCTTGCGCTTTCTCTTCCGCTGTATGCGGTGCATGATCAGTTGCAATCATATCGATTGTTCCATCTAATAAACCTTCAATTAATGCTGCATGATCCTCTTTTCCACGAAGCGGTGGGTTCATTTTAAAGTTAGGGTCAGCTGATGGGATATCATCTTCACATAACACTAAGTGATGGGGTGTTACTTCTGCTGTTACTTTAATTCCAGCGCGTTTCGCATCACGTATTACACGTACAGATCCTTTCGTACTTACATGACATACGTGATAGTGACAATCTGCCGCTTCAGCAAGCAGTATATCCCTTGCAATATGTACAGATTCACATACTGATGGGATACCGTTTAATCCGTGTTTCTCAGAAAACTTCCCTTCATGTACACAACCTTTATTAATAAGAGTATTCTCTTCACAGTGCGCAACTACTGCCATATTCAGTTTTGCTGCACGCTTCATAGCAGCTAACATCATGCTAGCATCTTGTACGCCTACACCGTCATCAGTGAAAGCAAATGCTCCAAGCTCTTTTAATGTTTCGAAATCTGTCATTTCAGAACCCGCTTGACGTACTGTAATTGCTCCATATGGTAGTACGTTAACATGTGCTTTTTCTTTAATACGATTTTGTAAGTCTTCCATATGTTCTCTGCAATCTGGTACTGGGCGTGTATTTGGCATTGCGCAAATTGTTGTGAATCCACCTTTTGCCGCTGCTAGCGTACCTGTTTCAATTGTTTCTTTATGTTCACCACCTGGTTCACGAAGGTGTACGTGTACATCTACTAATCCAGGTGCGATTAACTTTCCGTTCACATCGATTACTTCAGCATTATCTGCCGTAATATTTTCTGCTACCTTAGCGATTTTACCGTCTTGTACGAGAAGATCCGTTGCTACGATTTTTCCTTCTTCATTCATATAACGACCATTTTTAAACAAATAATTCATGTTTCATTCCTCCTAATACATTTGGTAAGGCGCGTTTTAGTACAGCCATTCTTACGTAAACTCCATTTTCCATTTGTTTAAATATGCGTGAACGCTCACACTCAACAAGTTCACTTGCAATTTCAACATCTCGGTTTACAGGAGCTGGATGCATAATAATGCTTCCTTCTTTCATACGCTTTTCTCTTTCTACTGTTAATCCGTGTTTCTCATGATACTCTTTCATAATGTCTGTTTCATAATGATCATGACGCTCATGTTGTACACGAAGTAGCATCATTACATCCACTTCCGGAACAAGTTCATCTAATGGTTTGTATGTTCCAAATGTGTTGTCTTCATCTTTCCACTCTTCTGGACTTGCAAAGTAAATTGTTGCACCTAGCTTCGTTAATGCTTCTGCATTCGAACGTGCTACTCGGCTATGACGAACATCTCCTACTATCGCAATCTTCAAACCTTCAAATCTTCCAAATTCTTGTTTAATTGTAAGAAGGTCGAGTAGGCACTGCGTTGGGTGGTTTCCACATCCATCTCCAGCGTTTAAGATCGGGATCTTCACCTGATCTTTTAGTTCATCGAAGTAGCGATCTTGCTCATGGCGGATGACCACTGCTTTTGTTCCGATTGATTCTAGTGTTCTTATCGTATCGTATAAAGTTTCTCCTTTTTGTACGCTAGATGCATCCGCTGAAAAGTTTAAAACATCAAGTCCTAATCTCTTCTCAGCAACTTCAAAGCTAAATCTCGTTCTCGTACTATTCTCAAAGAACAAGTTTGCAACAAAAGTTTGCTCTGTCGTTTTGCTCTCTTTTCCATTCGCAAAATCTTCTGCGTCTTTTAGGATTTCTGAAATTTCTACTTCCGATAATTCACTCATCGTTAACAAATGGCTCATCGTCATCCCTCATCTTTCTGATTTTTATGTTACCACTTTTGTATTTTTATAACAACATTTACATAAAAATACCCTAGTCATGTGAGACTAGGGTGCAAGAAAGAAGCCACCCTTTCCGGTCTCACAGGACTGAATTAAAAGGTTATTATTATGAAGCAATCTGCTTAGATTGTTTTATTTGTTTCGTTTCCGGTAGTAGATTTAACAGTACACCTACAATTGCTGTTAGTGCCATTCCTTCTACTTGGAATGATTCTCCTACGTGAAGTACCGCTCCACCAATACCGATTACTAGTATTACTGATGCAATCATTAAGTTTCGTTTGTCACTTAAATCTGTTTTATCGTCTACCATCATGCGTAATCCGCTTGATGCGATTACACCGAATAGTAAGATTGATACACCACCCATAACTGGTGTGGGGATCGAATGAATCAGTGCAGAAATCTTACCGATAAATCCGAACATGATTGCGAATACCGCTGAACCGATGAATAAGTATACACTGTACGCTCTTGTAATTGCTAGCACACCGATGTTTTCACCATACGTTGTATTCGGTGGTCCACCGATTAGTGATGCGATTAATGTGGCTACTCCATCACCGAAGATTGAACGGTGTAAACCTGGTTTTTTAATTAAATCTCTTTTAATAACATTTCCTAATACAATTTGATGTCCGATATGTTCTGAAATTGTTACTAGTGCAACTGGTACCATCAAGAGTACGATCTTCCATGAAAACTCTGGTGTGTATGTTACAAATGGTACTGTGAAATCTGGTACAACAAACCATTTTGCCTCAGCTACCGGCTTTAAGTCTACTAGCCCTTGGAAGTAAGCGAAAATATATCCGCCGATAATGCCAAGTAACACTGGTATGATACTGAAAAATCCTCTTCCGAATATTGAGCATATAATTGTAATTGCTAATGTTACTAATGCTACTGAAAAGTGTGTAAAGCTATATTTGCCATCCGCACCATTCATCGCCATGTTAACTGCTGTATGTGCTAAAGCTAGACCGATTACCATTACTACTGGACCAACTACGATTGGTGGTAGTAATTTCATAATCCACTTTGATCCTGATTTCTTAATTCCGATTGAGATTAAGATATACACAAGCCCTGCTAGCAACCCACCAAGCATTGCTGCTCCTGGTCCACCTGCCGTTTTTGCTGTTATAATCGGTGCGATAAAGGCGAATGATGATCCTAGATAGGCAGGTACTTGACCTTTCGTTATAAGAAGAAACGCTAACGTTCCTAATCCACTTGATATTAATGCTACTGACGGATTCAATCCTGTTAAAAACGGAACAAGCACTGTTGATCCAAACATCGCGAACAAATGTTGTATACTTAAAAATAACCATTTTCCCGGTTTCGGTACTTCATTAACGTCTAACACTGGCTTTTGTTCCATTGTTACATCCTCCTTCAGTTTAAATCTTTGCAATAAAAAAACTCTTTGTGCCTGTGCACAAAGAGTCCTACACTTTCGTATGCCAAATTTGACATATGAAAGCCAAGACCCTTTGGCAGCCTCACAGGACTACATTTAAAAGGGCTTTACTTATCGTATATGCTTACTCGATCTTGTTGATCTGTCTCTTGCAAATCAACTTCGATACGCTCTTCACTTGATGTTGGAATGTTCTTTCCTACATAATCAGCGCGAATTGGTAGTTCACGATGACCTCTATCAACAAGAACCGCCAGTTGGATTTGTGATGGTCTACCTAAATCCATCAGAGCATCCATTGCTGCTCGAACTGTTCTGCCTGTATATAATACATCATCTACAAGGATAACTTTTTTCTTCGTAATATCTACAGGGATATCAGAACCTTTTACAAGTGGTTCTTTATTTTTCGATTGTAGCGTTAAATCATCACGATATAACGTAATGTCTAGCTCTCCAACCTCTATTTCTTTTCCTTCAATTTGACCAATTCGTTCTGCCAAACGTTGTGCAATAAAAATTCCACGAGTTTTAATTCCGACAAGAACACAATTATCGACACCTTTATTTCGTTCCACGATTTCATGACTAATTCGTGTTAAAGCGCGGCGAATCATTTGGTCATCTAAAACGACAGCTTTCTCTTGCATGCTCTACACCTCCAAGCTTTTTTCTTGCGTGAGAGTAATGGTATAAAAAAAGTCCTCTCAGCGTGTGCGAGAGGACTTTTGAAAAAGGGTACAGCATACCCTATGCATTTCAAACCGTTACCTTCTCAACCTCACGGGGCTGTGTTAAAGGATCATTATTTAACTGTTGTCAGTATCTCAGTTTTCTTATGATTTGTCAATACTATTTTCGCAAAATATTTAATGCGTCTTCAAACACTTTTGGAATCGGTGCCTCAAACTGAATATATTCACCAGTACGAGGATGATCAAAGCCTAAAATACCTGCATGAAGTGCTTGTCCGTTCATATCTAATGTTTTCTTTGGTCCATACTTTGGATCTCCTGCAAGTGGATAACCAATATATTTCATATGAACACGAATTTGATGTGTACGCCCTGTTTCTAAGCGACATTCTACAAGTGTGAAATCTTTGAATCGCTCTAACACTTGGAAATGCGTAACAGCATGCTTACCATTTTCATCAACCGTCATACTTTGGCGTTCTTTCTTATCACGAGCAATCGGAGCATCAATCGTTCCCTTATCGTGCGGAATAACACCATGTACAATCGCTTTGTAACGTCTCGTTACTGTTTTTGCTACAAGTTGATTTACAAGTGATTCGTGTGCCATATCATTTTTAGCAACCATTAATAGACCAGACGTATCTTTATCAATACGATGTACGATACCCGGACGCATCACACCATTAATGCCTGATAAGTCTGTACAATGGTGCATAAGGCCGTTCACAAGTGTACCACTTGTATGACCTGGTGCTGGATGCACAACCATACCACGCGGCTTATTAACAACAAGTACATCTGCATCTTCATAATAAATTTCTAAATTCATATCTTCTGGCTGAATATCTAACTCTTCTGGCTCAGGAATCGTCACTGTAATTTCATCATTTTCTCTAACTTTATAATTCCCTTTTACAGCTTTTCCATTAACTGTAACAACGTCATCTTTAATCCATTGTTGTACTTGTGTACGTGACCATTCATTATTTATTCCTGCAACGAATTTATCAATTCGCTCATTTTTTTGTTCTTCTGCAACTGTTACTTGTACTACTTCACTCATTCAATTACTCCTTCGTTTTCTTGCCTTCTAATAATGTTTGAATAATAATTAATACAACACCAATACATAATGCTGAATCAGCGATATTGAATACTGGATAGTTGTACGAGAAAATATACACGTGAATGAAATCCACTACTTCTTGTCTAAATACACGATCAATAAAATTACCAATTGCTCCGCCTAAAATTAGACCTAATGAAATTCCTAGAAGCTTGTCTGTTTTTGCATATTTTTTCATATAAAATACGATAAATGCTACAAAAACGACTGTAATAATGTAGAAAAACCACATTTTATTTTCTAAAATACCCCAAGCAGCTCCTCTATTTCGATGTGATGTTATGTATAATACATTATCGATAATCGGAATACTCGTACCCAATTCCATGTTCTTTACAATTAGCCATTTCGATATTTGATCGATGGCAATGACAAATAACGCTATTACATAATATATCATTTTCATTTCCCCCACAAAGACAGTGTACCTCAAAATTTTAGCATAGCTGCAACCTTTTCACAATGAACCTTTATAGAAGAATAAAATAAATTAAAAAAAGGTAATATAATATCGTTGTGCACATTCATACATTTACTTTTTCATAGAAAAATTCATGAATGGTACGTGCAGTCGGCATCGTTTTCATTTGTTTTACCGACATTACTCTCCCTGTGTCTTCACAAATACCATACATATCTATTTCCATTTTAAATAATGCACGTTCTACATCTTTTAAATCCTCTTTTATATCATGTAATAAAAGTTTTTTCTTTATCTCTTCCTTAATTTCATACCCAAGCTCTTCGCTAAACTCTGTATTATATTTGTACATAACCTCTTTAGCTAGCCTCTCTTGTAACTCTTTTCGCATCAATTGCAATTCTTCTTTGATTTCCATATACATTTCATTCACGTGTACATTCCTCCCAGTTGCAATGTACGATTAGTGTGTCCGAAATTTATATGCTTACCTCTCACACATTTTTCCTTCATAGGAAAGAGAGTGAAAGTTATTTCAATATACTGTTAACCAAAAAAATGACTGCACTTTACGTGCAGTCACCCCTTATTATTTTACATAATTTTCTTTAACAACCGTTGCACAACGCTCACATAATGTTTCATGTTCAGCATCTTTACCAATTGTTTCTGAAACTACCCAACAACGTTCACATGTTTCACCAGTTGCTTGAACAACAACAACCGCTGTATGTTCATACTTCGGTGCATCTGCTGGCGCTTCTTCCATCATGCCACCAAGTTTGTACTCAGAAACGATGAATAATTGCTTTAAGTCTTCGTTAATAGACTCTAACATAGCTTTCATTTCTGCAGTTGGATATAGCGTAATGCTTGCATTTAATGACTTACCGATTACCTTTTCATTACGAGCTACTTCTAACGCTTTTAATACGTCATCACGCAATGTCATAAATGCATCCCATTTTGTTTTTAATACTTCTGCACCATCTAATTGTACAGCTTCTGGCATATCAGTTAATTGTACACTTTCTTCTGTTACACCTGGAATGTATGGCCATACTTCATCAGCTGTATGCGGTAAGATTGGTGTTACAAGTTTCGTCAATGCAACAAGAACATCATATAATACAGTTTGAATTGCACGACGATCTTCATGGTTCGCACCTTCAATGTATAAAATGTCTTTTGCAAAGTCTAAGTAGAATGAACTTAAATCAATTGTACAGAAGTTATGAATTGCATGATATACAGCAGCGAAGTCGTATGTCTCATATGCTTCTTTTACTTTTGTAATTAAGTCATTTAATTTCACTAACATGTAACGATCTACTTCACGAAGTTCAGCTATAGCTACTGTATTTTCACTTGGCTTAAAGTCGTCTAAGTTTCCTAATAAGAAACGGAATGTGTTACGGATTTTACGATACACTTCTGCTACTTGTTTTAAAATATCATCCGAAATACGTACATCAGATTGATAGTCAACAGAAGATACCCATAATCGTAAAATATCTCCGCCTAATTGATCCATAATTTTCTTCGGTACGACGATGTTTCCAATCGACTTACTCATTTTACGTCCTTCACCATCTAATACGAAACCGTGGCTTAGTACGCCTTTATATGGCGCTTTTCCTGTTACAGCAACTGCTGTCGATAATGAAGAGTTAAACCAACCACGATATTGGTCAGATCCTTCTAAATATAAATCTGCTGGACGTTGTAAGTCATCGCGCTCTTCTAATACTGCTTGGTGAGAAGAACCTGAGTCGAACCATACATCCATGATGTCTGTTTCTTTACGGAATTCACCATTTGGGCTACCTGGATGTGTAAATCCTTCTGGTAATAGATCTTTCGCTTCACGCTCAAACCATACGTTAGAACCGTGTTCACGGAATAAATCAGCTACATGGTTAATTGTTTCATCCGTAATGATTGGATCACCATTCTCAGCATAGAATACAGGTATTGGCACACCCCATGCACGTTGACGAGAAATACACCAGTCACCACGGTCACGAACCATGTTATGAAGACGAGTTTCGCCCCATGCTGGTACCCATTTTGTTTCCGCAACAGCTTCTAATAACTCTTTACGGAATGCTTCAATAGATGCAAACCACTGTGCTGTCGCACGGAAAATAATAGGTTTTTTCGTTCTCCAATCATGTGGATATGAATGCGTAATGAATGTTAGCTTCAATAATGCGCCTACTTCTTCTAATTTTTCTGTAATTGGCTTGTTAGCTTTATCATAGAATAAGCCTTCAAATCCAGGTGCTTCCTCTGTTAATACACCTTTATCATCAACTGGACAAAGTACTTCTAAGCCATACTTTTTACCAACAATAAAGTCATCTTCCCCGTGTCCTGGTGCTGTATGAACACAACCTGTACCTGCATCTGTTGTTACGTGATCTCCTAGCATAACTAATGAATCACGATCGTAGAATGGATGCTTTGCAACTGTATACTCAAGCTCGCTACCTTTTACTGTTTTCACAACTTCAGCGTTTTCCCACTCTAACGTTTTTGCAACTGTCTCAAATAGTTCAGAAGCAATAATATATTTTTCATCATTTACTTTTACAATAGCGTATTCAAGTTCTGGGTGAACAGAAATACCTAAGTTTGCAGGCAACGTCCAAGGCGTTGTTGTCCAGATAATGTATTTCTCATCACCTTCTAATACGTTCTTTCCATCTTTTACAGGAAATGCTACGTAAATAGATGCAGATTTTTTATCTTGGTATTCAATTTCAGCTTCTGCTAAAGCTGATTCACTCGTTGGTGACCAATAAACTGGCTTTTGCCCTTTATAGATATAACCTTTTTTCGCCATATCACCAAACACTTTAATTTGTTGTGCTTCATATGCTGGCTCTAAAGTAATGTATGGGTTATCCCAATCAGCACGTACACCTAAACGCTTAAATTGCTCACGCTGACGTTCTACTTGTTCATATGCATACTCTGCACATAACTTACGGAACTCAGCAACTGTCATTTCTTTACGCTTCACACCTTTATTTGTTAAAGCTTGTTCAATTGGTAAACCGTGTGTATCCCAACCTGGGACATATGGTGCACAAAAACCAGTCATTGATTTATAACGAACGATAAAGTCTTTTAATACTTTATTTAATGCATGTCCCATATGAATGTCACCATTCGCATATGGAGGTCCATCATGCAGTACAAATAAAGGACGACCTTTCGTATGTTCTTGTACCTTTTCATAAATATTCATTTCCGCCCACTTTTCTTGCATTGCAGGCTCACGTTTTGGTAAATTCCCACGCATCGGGAACTCTGTTTTTGGCATTAGTAATGTATTTTTGTACTCCATGCTCAATTCCTCCTTACATGTATAAAAGAAAGACCTAAAAAACGGAATAAAAAAGAGACTTTCTCATCCCAAAAAGGGACGAGAAAGTCTCCCGCGGTACCACCCTAGTAGATTCTATACGTATGTATACAATCCTCTTTATATTCTTAACGCGAATATACGCCTACGCTTACTCTATTTGTTCAGCGCGGAACTCCAGGGTGATATTCCCATTATCTCCTTATCCTGAGCTTACACCATCCTCAGTTCGCTATATAAGGTATGAAAAAGGTATTTATCCCTATCTTCGTTTTTCTTAATAAATATGTTGTTTAAAATTATATGTAATAATGAGAAAAACGTCAAGCTTACACTGTTTCTTCTTTTTTCAACAGCTCGTCTACTTCGTCTTCTAACTCAATTAGTTTATCCCAATCATCGTTGTTTAACATTTCAAGCTGTGTTTCTAATAACATACGGAAACGAGTGCGGAATACTTTCGCTTGTTTCTTTAGCTCTTCAATATCAAAAGCAACTTTTCTTGATTTTACTAAAGCTTCGTTAATAATACGGTCTGCATTCTTTTCAGCTTCACGTACAATTAATTTCGCTTCTTTTTGGGCATTACGTTTTACTTCTTCCGCTGCTTCTTGTGCAACAACGATAGATTTGTTTAACGTATCTTCAATATTAGAGAAATGATCTAACTTCCCTTCTAATTGCGCAACTTGTTCTTCTAAAGCTTTTTTCTCACGAATGACTAATTCATAATCTTTGATAATTTGATCAAGAAACTCATTTACTTGATCCTCATCATAGCCACGGAATCCGCGACCAAATTCTTTGTTATGAATATCTAATGGTGTTAACGGCACAACGCCACCTCCAAGTAGTTATCTAAATTTCCTCTTTCAATTATATCTTTTCTTCGACAAAATAGGAGGATTTCCTTCTAAAAAACCAATCATTTTAGTATACCATACAAAATTCTCCATTTGTCGCGCTTTGTTCTACCTTCTACAGAAAACAATTTACTGCGTCCATATCCTCTCACTGAAAAAACATCTCCTGGATAACATTCATAAGAGGTTTGCTCCACTGTTTTCCAATTCACTTTTACTAAACCATTTTTTATGAAAGGTTGTACTTTTTGCCTAGATATATGTAACATTTCAGCTAACATAACATCTAAACGAAGTGAAGAAACCGTTCCGGATTTCTCCCCCCACGTTTCTTGTATCTGTAGAATTTTTTCCCCTTGCACTGGTGATAAGGAGACTTTCACTTTTCCTATAGATTGTAAGTTCATCTCAATATAAGATACAACTTCTTTCGCGACTACAATTTGGGCACGATCTTCTTGAAGCAAAATATCACCACATTTTTCTCTCGTTAAACCGAGAGACATAAATGTACCTAATATTTGCCTATGCTCTAGCGTATAAAACTTGGAAGGATAGTCAATTTCCAATACTTCTACTTGAAATTCCTCTTCATTTATTACTAGATAGTCCGGATAAATGAGTGCTCTTTTGCGCTCTGCTTGAGACGTTGCACCATCAAATTGTACAGTAACATCCCCTTGGCCTATTACCATAGTAACAATTTGTTGTTGCCTTGGATCAAGGAAATCTGTTAATTTCACTTGATGGTACTCCGCTGCTCGCTTCCACTCTAACACTTTATCCACAAAGACCACTTCATCAGGTCTAAAATGCTCGTAGATGCTCATACATATAACCTCTTACTATAAGAAATAGCCGAATAAACTTATTAAACCATTTGTCGCAAGTCTTAAAGCAAAGATCGCAACGAGTGGCGAAATATCAATCATACCAAGCGGCGGAATAAATCTGCGAAATGGTTCTAAATATGGTTCACAAATACGCGCAAGAAACTCTCCGAAAGTTGATTCCTTTGCACCTGGGAACCATGATAGGAGAATGTAAATAATAAGTGCCCACGAGTAAATCTCGATAGCATAAACTAAAAGTCTTAAAACGGTTTCCATGGCGTATTACCACCTCTTTATATTTGTGTCTTCTTCTTCACCGAATAACTCTGAAATTGCACCAACAATATCTACATTTTCAGGCGTACACATAAATGTTTTCGGTCCTATTTTTTGAATGTCCCCGCCTATAGCGTATACAGTACCACTTAAAAAGTCAACGATACGTACAGCTTGATCCGTAGACATTCGTTGTAAATTAATTACAACAGCTCGTCTACCTTTTAAATGGTCCGCAATTCCTTGCGCTTCCGAATATGTGCGTGGTTCTAATAAAACAACTTTTGAGGATTGCTTCGCTGTTTCAATGCTCACAACATTTTGTTTCGTTTGCGCTTTTGGAAACGTAACATCTTGTTGTTCTGGCGGATCTTGCTGCTTCTTCATGTCCGTTTGCTCCTTTTCATAACTATATTGAGCTGCTTCTTTTTCTTCAGGTGTATCAAAAAAGAAGTATTTTACTTTTGACCAACTCATAATAAGATTCTCCTTCCTTTTACGCTTTTCCTACTAAAATCGTCCCCAAACGAATGTATGTAGCACCTTCTTCAATTGCAATCGTGTAATCATTAGACATTCCCATTGATAATTCTTTACATGGTGCATGTAATAATTCTAACTCCTGCACCTCTGTTTGTAGCATACGTAATGTCTTAAAACAGCGTCTAATTTCTTCCTCTTCTTCTGTAAACGGAGCCATTGTCATTAGTCCAACCACTTCAATCTTATCCAATTCTTGCAAACTTTGAATAAAAGAAACGGTTTCTTCTATTGCCAATCCTTGCTTTGATTCTTCAGATGATGTTTTCACTTGAATAAAACATTTCACTTTCTTATCCGCACGTTTTTGAATTTCTTTTGCAAGTGAAAGACGATCTAATGAATGTAAATAATCGATTTCATTAATGATTTCTTTTACTTTTCTCGTTTGTAATGATCCAATAAAATGCCAATTCACTTTTGAACCGAAATGTTCATACTTCTGTAAGAAACCTTCATTTCTATTTTCACCTAAATCGATAATTCCTGCTTCAATTACTTCGTTTGTTTTTTCAATTCCTACCGTTTTTGTAACTGCAACGAGTTTAATATCTTGCAAAGAACGTCCCGCTCGCGCGCAAGATTGTTTAATTGCTTCGTTTACAGTTGTTAAATTTGTTTGTACTGTCACTTGCTTTCATCCTCCTTAAAACCTATGAAACTCAACATTCTCCCTGTCTTACCTTGATCACGACGGTGAGAGAAAAACAGTTGTTCTTCACAGCTTGTACAAAGAGATGACATTACAATATTCTCTTCTTTTATGCCTGCTTGTACACATAATATACGATTAATTTCTTTTAAATCAATTGCGTACTGTCCGTCAGAAACTTTTTTATAAGGAACAGAACCGTTTACTACTTGCTCTGCTGCTGTTAACACTCGATCATCAACAACATAACAACAAGATCCAATTGCTGGTCCAATCGCAACATGAATTTCATCACTCGAAATCCCTTCTGCATTCCATTTTTGAATCATTTCTTTTGCAATCTCTTTTACAGTCCCTTTCCATCCAGCATGCGCAAGTCCTATCATACCATGTGATGGTGCATAAAAATAGAGTGGAACACAATCAGCATAACAAGATGTTAAAAGAACATCATTATTAGTCGTATAAATGCCATCTGTTTTTGAAATGCCGTCTTCATATGAATAAACGCCACTTCCTTTTTCCTGTTGTCCTACTTTTTCAACATGATGATCATGAACTTGTTCAGAGCAAATCCAGTTTTCTAATGGTTTTTGTAACTTATTTGCTAAAATGCGTCTATTTTCATGAACGTTCTCGGCAATATCATTCACATGTAATCCTAAATTCATTGCATGAAAGGAGCCCGTACTTACCCCACCATCTTTTGTCGTAAATCCAGCAGTAATGTTTCCAAGTTCTTTCCACGCTTCTAAATACAGTATACCGTCCACATATTTAAATGGTTCTCTCATAACAGCGGCTCCTTTTAATTAAAATAACATAAAAAAGCATGGTACTTCCTGTCTATTTTACCATACTTTTATTTTTTCATAATCCTAACAGAAAAAAAAGAGGAATTTGTAATATTCTTTATGAAATTGTCGGTGTTTGTATTGATTCTGTTACAGAATTAACAGGATTTACTCTAACAAGTATGACATCTTCCCCAATTTTCACAATTTCTTTCCAAGGAATTACAATTTCTACGTCTTTCCCAAAAATCCCAAACATACGTGCCTGTTTAGAAATAATAATAGAATCGATCTTCCCTGTGTTCATATCAATTTCAATATCACCAATATTACCCAGCCTTTTTCCGTCTGAAACATTTATTATATCTTTCATCTGCAATTCCGAAATTTGTATCACTTTCATCCTCTCCCTTATATATGACGAATCGAAAAAACATTGTTTCTCAAATGAACAGGAAGCAACCTCTTACCAACTTCATATTATTTTCATTATATGAACACAGCTACCCTACTATGAGCGCAAACAAACTATATGACATATAAAAAGGTTTCACCATAAATGGTGAAACCTTATCCTTGAATTGTCTTATTCATTTGTTTAATAGCTGATTTCTCTAAACGTGACACTTGTGCTTGAGAAATCCCAATTTCTTCTGCAACTTCCATTTGTGTTTTCCCTTGGAAGAAACGTTTGCGAATAATCATTTTCTCACGATCATTTAAACGCTTCATTCCTTCTTTTAGTGCTAGCTCTTCAACCCACTGCTCGTCCTTTTGTTTTTCATCACTTAACTGATCCATAACAAAGATAGGATCTCCCCCATCGTTATAAATCGGCTCAAATAATGAAACTGGATCTTGAATTGCATCTAAAGCAAAAACGATTTCTTCATGAGTCACTTCAAGCACTTTTGCAATATCCATTGCTGTTGGTTCTTTTGAATTTTCTGCAATCAACTTTCCTCTTACTTGTAACGCTTTATACGCAATATCTCGTAATGAACGAGATACGCGAATCGGATTGTTATCACGCAAATATCTGCGTATTTCCCCAATAATCATCGGCACAGCATACGTTGAAAATTTTACATTTTGGCCTAAATCAAAATTATCAATGGATTTCATAAGTCCGATGCAACCAACTTGAAATAAATCGTCAACATATTCTCCTCTGTTATTAAATCTTTGGATGACGCTCAGTACAAGACGTAAGTTTCCATTCACTAATTTCTCTCTTGCGCTTATCTCTCCACTTTGCATTTCACGAAATAATTTACGCATTTCATCATTTTTTAGTACGGGAAGTTTAGCTGTATCAACACCGCAAATTTCTACTTTGTTTCTCGTCAAAGTGTTCCCTCCTATCGGGAGTTGCTGTACAGTGTAAAGTATTTCCTTTGAAGGAGATTTTATGCATGCGGTTTTCTCTTCATTTTTCATTTTCGTTGTCCTTCCTCATACAACGAAAGAGAATAAGACCAGCCTACATAACGGCTGGTCTTATTCTTTACACCATTTTATTAAATTCTTTTCGTAATCTTTTTATGATTCTTTTTTCTAAACGCGAAATGTATGACTGTGAAATCCCAAGCATATCCGCTACATCTTTTTGCGTCTTTTCCTCTCCTCCAGCAAGCCCAAACCGAAGTTCCATAATTTGTTTTTCACGATCATTTAATTGATGTAATGCTTTCATTAGAAGATGACGATCAACCGTAGCTTCTAAATCTTTTGTAATAATATCATCGTCTGTCCCTAATACATCTGATAATAAAAGTTCATTCCCGTCCCAATCGATGTTAAGCGGTTCATCAAAAGAAACTTCTGAACGATTTTTATTATTCCGGCGCAAATGCATTAAAATTTCATTTTCTATACAACGTGATGCATATGTTGCTAATTTTATTTTCTTTTCTGGATTAAATGTATTTACCGCTTTAATAAGCCCAATTGTTCCAATGCTAATTAAATCTTCAATATTTATCCCTGTATTTTCAAACTTTCTTGCTATATATACAACTAGCCGTAAATTGCGTTCAATCAGTAACGACCTTGCTGCCTGATCTCCTTTTGGCAATTTATTCAAAAGAACTTCCTCTTCTTCTTTCGTTAACGGTGGTGGTAACGCTTCACTTCCACCAATGTAATAAATTTCATCGGTCTTAATTCCTAATTTCAACAATACTTTATACCAAAGGTATACTAAATAAAATTTTAATTTCATCATATTATCCCGCCTCCCATTATTAAGCAATTACCATTTTTTGCGAAATTAACATTTTCGGATGCACAATACATTGATACTCTCCATTGGTTGACAACTGTTGTGTATTTAATCCAATCAATACTTTATTGACGACAATAGAACTACCTTCATGATAAATTTGTACACTTTCTGGCTTAATTGCCCATAAAAATTGATTCTCTACTCCTACTGCTCGGAAAGGAATTAAGCGTAATTTTGCCGCCCACCCAGAATCATTTTCTGGTATTTGAGGAATCTGTGTTTTGGAATAAATTTGTTCTGTTAACCAAGCTGGTAAACAATGTTCTAACGATGAAATATGCATAATCATAACAGGTGTTTTCGTTAATGGGTCGTAAAGTTGATTCCCACTATCAATTAAACCTGCGAGTTCTAGTTCCTCTTCAGCTAATTGAATTTTCAATTTCACAATTTGATCATAGTGTATTTTTGTAACCTCTACGCTTTCAATACGCTTTTTAGAAAAATAATAAATGACTGGAAAACCAAAAATAACGAACAACCAACTAATTGGGTCACCATAAGAAATTGATTGAGATTGAACCAACCCATTTACCATTTCATTCGTTTGCAAAAAGAAATGAGTGCCCATTAATCCTCCGCCAACCATAAAGGTTACAAAGTAAAAAGTAAAAACAGTTTGTGCATAATTTCTAAATGTTGTAAACCCAAATGCTGTATACACAATAAGTAACGAGTACAGTAGTTTCATAATCGGATGTGTCATCATAGAAGCAAAAGGAGTAAAGGCAAAAATAACAATGGTTGAACCTATCAATGCCCCTAACACAAGCCTCCATCTTTTGATCTTCTTTTTTAACACGGTAGCCGTTAATAAAAGTAAAAGAAAATCAATGCAGGCGTTTAACAACCAAACAACGTCGGCGTAAACAACCAAACAATTCACCTCTTTTTTTAAGTTGAGACTAGTATAATGCATATCCAATAGGAAAGTGTGTCAATTTGCGGAGGTGTTTTTTTGTTATTTTGTGCTTTCTAGACATAATCTGTCGGTAAAAAATAAAAGTATATGTTTCATAGAATGCTATATACTTTTTACTTACATATAAAGTGAAACTTTAATCACCACGCACCAATCATGTTATCCGGCAAATAGCGGAATAGATTAAAATATATAAAATAAAAAAAGACCTGCTTAGGCAGATCTTTTCCCCGTATAAAACAAAAAAGGAGCATAAATGCTCCTTTCCTTTTATCGTCTACGACGATTACGTAAGAATGCTGGAATATCGATATCATCTGAATCTGAATGACGCTCATGTACAACTGGCTCTTCACGCTTCATTTCACGTTTTACTTCACGTTGTTTTGGTGATTGAGCTACTGGCTGTTGCTGTTGTTGCGTGTGATTCACATTCGGACGGATAATTGGTTTTGGTGGTTGAGTTGCAATTGTATCATCAAAACCAGTTGCAATTACAGTTACAACGATATCATCTTTTAATCCTTCATTAATAACCGAACCGAAGATCATATTTACTTCTGGATCTGAAGCTGAAGCTACAATATCTGCCGCTTCTTGTACTTCATATAAGCTTAAGTTAGCTCCACCAGTAATATTCATGATAACACCTTGAGCTCCATCAATAGATGTTTCTAATAATGGACTAGAAATCGCTTTTTTCGCAGCTTCAGCAGCACGATTTTCTCCATTACCAGAACCAATACCCATTAAAGCAGAACCTCTATTAGACATAATTGTTTTTACGTCTGCGAAGTCTAAGTTAATTAAACCTGGTGTTGCAATTAAATCAGAAATACCTTGAACACCTTGACGTAATACGTTATCCGCTTCACGGAATGCCTCTAACATTGGCGTGTTTTTATCAACAATCTCTAATAAGCGATCGTTTGGAATTACAATAAGTGTATCTACATTTTCTTTAAATGCTGCAATACCAGATGCCGCTTGTGTTGCACGCTTACGTCCTTCAAATGTAAATGGACGTGTTACAACACCAACTGTTAATGCACCTAATTCTTTTGCCACTTGAGCAACAACTGGCGCTGCACCAGTTCCAGTTCCGCCGCCCATACCAGCAGTTACGAATACCATATCAGCACCACGAAGTGCTTCTTGGATCTGTTCTTTACTTTCTTCTGCAGCTTTTTTCCCTACTTCAGGGTTTGCACCTGCACCAAGTCCACGTGTTAATTTTCCACCAATTTGCATTTTTGTTTCAGCTTTTGATAGATTTAATGCTTGTGCATCAGTATTCACAGCGATAAAGTCTACACCTTGTACACCGTGTTCAATCATACGGTTTACAGCATTGTTTCCGCCACCGCCGACACCGATAACTTTTATATTCGCTAATTGATCTTGAGTAGTATCAAACTCTAACATGTCGAAATCCCCCTAGAACCTCATTTTTCGTGTCCAATTTTAATCCCATAAATAACGGAATACACGTTTTACTTTTGACATCATACGGTCATCATTTTGATTATTATTGTTTTGATTACGCGTTTTTTGTTTCGCAGGTTGCTGTTGTACCGACGCTGGAGCTTGTGCTGGTACTGGTTCAAAATGCTCTTGCTTTTCCTGTACATTTTTCCCACGTAATTTAGCTTTTTGATAAGAATGTTTAATTAATCCTACTCCACTTGTATATTGTGGCTCACGCACGCCAATATAATCAGGAGTTGCTATACGAACATTTTCATGTAAAATATCATATGCAAGATCAAGAACCCCTGGCATAGAAGCAATTCCACCAGTTAGTACATAACCAGAAGCTACTTGCTTTACCCCTAACTTACGCACTTCATCTTGAACAAACATTAAAATTTCCTCTACACGAGCCTCTATTATATCCGATAATTCCAACTGAGAATATTGTTCTGTTTGATCGCTTCCCATAATAGGAACCGTAAACATCTCTTCTTCAGACGCTGTATCATAAAAAGCATGTCCATATTTCAACTTAATTTGATCTGCATTTTCTGTTGAAGTTTTCAACCCAATCGCAATATCTTTCGTTATATGGTCTCCACCTAATGGTAATACGCTCGTCGCTTGTAACTCTCCATCTTTAAAAATAGATAAAGTTGTAGATCCTCCCCCCATATCAACAAGGGCTACTCCTCTATTTTTTTCATCTGAAGATATAGCAACTGTTGCAGCCGCTAAAGGTTGAAGACAAATATCAACAATTTCAAGACCTGCTTTTTCTACACAACGAAGTAGGTTATGTAGTAAAGTTCTCGAGCCTGTAATAAGTGTACCTTCCATTTCTAATCTTACACCGATCATCCCGCGCGGATCGTTAATCTCGTCAAGACCGTCTACAATGAACTGTCGAGGTACCACATCAATAAACTCACGTTCTGGAGCAATTGACACAACTTGTGCTGCATCTAGAACGCGTAAGACATCTTCATTCCCGATTTCACGATCTTCATTTGAAACAGCGACTACTCCGTGACAAGGAAGTAGTTGTACCTGGTTTGCATTGACACCTACTACAACTTGCTCAATGTGGATTCCCACCATGCGCTCAGCTTGTTCAATTGCTTTTTTAATTGATCGAACAGTCTCGTCTATATCAACTATCGATCCCTTCTTTAAACCATTTGATTTTACATTTCCAACACCAATAATGTTTAAGCTGTCATTAACCATTTCACCAATGATGACTTTAACATTGGATGTACCGATGTCAAGACTAACATATATTTCATTGCTGTTCATTCTTTGGCACCTCCTTCTTTATTTATACCATACAACTCAATATATGGAACAACAATCGCAACTTTACTATTTATAAGAAAAATATTCAACGTCTTTATACGTTTCCCTTTTTTAACCCTATATTTTTCTTATTTTTATTTAACATTCATTTAAGAATATCGCAGTAAACTGTGAATAACTGCTTATCTTGAAATAATTCCATTTCAAGTGTAAAGATTACCGCCAAGTATAAGTCTACACTAAGATGTACTCATAGAAAAGTGAAACTTGTACCAATCCTAGTATGAATCTAAGAATTTTTACATCTTTTTCATCAAATGAACCATTCTTGTAAATTCAGGCACATCCAATAGAACGTTCGTTTCGTTTTTTCTACAATAACGTAGCGAACACTATCTTTCTATTCTTTTTTTTCTTCCGCCCCTAATTCTTTCGTATATGCCCCTACTTCTAAGTCAATTAATACCTTTTTACCCGGCTCAATTGTTTTTAAGATAAGTGGATAAGCTTCCATACGTTTTGCGAAATTTTGAATCGTAGTGCTCACTTCATACCCTTCATTCATATATAAAGTAAGGTGGTCTTCATTCGCATTCGTCGGTGAATAACGAATTTCAGAAATAGACCTTAAAATAGTTGGGGTTAATTTTTCAAGCTCAGCAATTAACTCCTTCATTTTTTCCTCTTTAAAAGGTTCAAAAATTGGCGCTGCAACAGGAAGTTTTCCGTTCGGGAGTACATCAAGTGTTTTCCCATTCTCTAATAACGGTTGTAATTTCCCTTCTTTGTTTATATAACCAATCGTTAAATATTCTTCAATATGAACGTCAATTTTATTTGGAAAACGTTTCTTTACATTTACTGCTTTAATTTCTTTTCGTTTCGTTAAATTTTCTTCAGCTTTATGTGCTGTCACCCGGAAATAACTTGTATCATACGTCACACCTGATTCCTTCATCACTTGTTCATCTGTCATATAATGATTTCCAAACACACTTATCTTTTTTATATTGCTAAGCGGAGACCGAAAATAAATTAAAAAGAGAACTAATAGAAATAAAATTGATATGTATAAAATCAACCGATGATTAACATGTTTCTTCTTTTTTTTCTGTTGATTTTTTAACTTTGGTACACGATCCTGTAGTTTAATTACTTTACTATTTTTCATGTACGATCCCCCTACGTAACATAAAGAACGGCATGTTCCTCATGCCGTTCTTATCTTCTTATTATAACATAAATGATAATGAGCGGAACGAATAACCGTTATCTTCCAATGATTTCTACTTCTGTATGCATTTCTACGCCAAATCCATCCTTAATTGTTTGTTTTATTAATGCAATTAAAGATAAGACATCTTGCGCGCTAGCTCCCCCAGTATTAATAATAAAATTCCCATGCATTTCAGAAATTTGAGCTCCACCTATTTGATAACCACGAAGCCCCGCCTTTTCTATTAAATCTCCTGCAAAGTATGGAGTTGGATTCCGAAACACACTTCCTGCGCACGGATGATTCCATGGCTGTGTTTCACGACGGTAATCTTTATTCTTTTGCATAACACTTACAATTCTCTCACGCTCACCTATTTGTAATTGAAACTCAGCCTCCAAAACAATACCAGGACGTTTCGTTTGCAATACAGATGTACGATAGGAAAACTCCATTTCTCCATGCGTTAACCAGTCAATTGTTCCGTCTTCAAACAAAATAAGAGCTTTTGATAATATGTTTGATATATCCGAATTATGTGCTCCTGCATTCATATACACTGCACCGCCAACACTTCCTGGAATACCACTTGCGAACTCCAGACCGGCTAACCCTTGCCGACTAAGTAAAGTTGATAATTTAATTAGGGGATACCCACCACCAACTCTTACTCTATGTTTTTCGACTTCTAAGTGGTCTAATCCTTCTCCTAAACGAATAACGACACCTTCTATACCTAGATCAGATACAAGAAGGTTCGAACCGCGACCAATTACAGTCCACTTTGTTTTATATTTCTTTACTAACTGCAACGTTTTTTCAATACCGGCAACATGCTTTGGCACAATTAAAATATCAGCTGGTCCACCTATTTTCATAGTTGTATAACGTGCTAACGGTTCATCCACTAACACGCGACCAACATTTGCTTCTATAAGCTCATTTACTAATTGCTCCATAAACAATCTCCCCCATACTAAGCATCCTTATTACAGTAGTATGCAGGGCGTTCACCTAACGTTATTTTTTTACAAGCTTATTCATTACTTCATACAACTGATTTGCTGCATCTGGAATACCTAATTGCCCAGCAGCAAGCTTCATATTTTGTAATGTTTGTGCATCTAATAAAATCTCGTCAATATCACGAATAAGTGTTTCAGCTGTTAAATCTTTTTCAAGCAACATTTTTGCTGCTCCTTTATCGACAACAGAACGTGCATTTTTTTCCTGATGGTTATTTGTTACATAAGGACTCGGAATTAACACACTTGGCTTACCTAACGCTGTTAATTCTGCAAGTGTTGTTGCTCCAGCTCTTGAGACAACAAGGTCTACACCTGTAAGTACTTCTGGCATATTATGAATGAAAGGTTTAATAATAACATTATTCGGGTTCCCTTTTTGCTTCACTGCATCCATCACTTTGTCGTAATGAACTTCACCTGTTACATACAATATTTCGTAACTTTTATTTCCAAACTGTTCAATTGCCTCTACGAAAGCATCGTTAATTGGTCTAGCCCCACGGCTGCCACCAAAAATAAGCACGGATTTTTTAGGAAGAGATAAACCTACTGAACGTTTTCCTTTCATTCCATTTTGATCCATTACTTCTGACGCTCGTGGGTTTCCTGTCATGACCACTTTTGACTGCGGAAAATGTTCTGCAGCCGCTTCAAAACAAACTGCAACTTTATCAACATAGCGGCTTAAAAATTTATTCGTTACACCAGGTACACTATTTTGTTCATGTACAATAGTTGGAATACCTAATTTTGCCGCAGCATATACAACAGGTCCACATACATATCCACCTGTTCCAATCACAATATCTGGATTGAAACGACGAATATATCGTTTACTATCTTGTACACCTTTTAGAAAACGCATCACCGTTTTCACGTTGTCTAACGATATTTTACGCTTAAATCCACTTATAACAATAGATTGAAACGGTATACCTGCTTTGGGCACGATTGTGCTCTCTAATCCATTCTCCGTACCAATATATAAAAACCTTGCTTCCGGATTTAATTTTTTTATTTCTCTTATTAAAGCAAGAGCCGGATAAATATGACCTCCAGTGCCCCCACCACTTACTAATACACGCACTACTAACTCCTCCGCTTCTCTTTTTCTTATTACAGTCGTATTTATTTCTATATACATATTGTTTCTTCGTACACATACGAAAAACCCTGTCTTATAAAACAGGGTTTAGTAGCGAGAATGGCGACTTATATTTAATAATACACCTACTGCCATTAACATTAATGTCAAACTTGATCCACCATAACTTAAAAACGGCAAAGTAATACCCGTAACAGGCATCAATCCTGTTACAACACCAACATTAATCATTACTTGAATCGCAATCATCGCCACAATACCTACTGCTAAAAACGTACCATATAAATCTGGCGCTCCTAAAGCTATACGAATCCCACGCCATAATAATAGACTAAATAATAATAACACAAATGAACCACCAATAAAACCTAATTCCTCGGATAAGATTGCAAATATAAAGTCTGTTTGCGGTTCAGGTAAATAAAGAAACTTTTGTCTACTTTGTCCAAGTCCAAGCCCGAATAATCCACCTGGTCCAATTGCGAGTAACGATTGAATAATTTGAAATCCACTTCCAAGCGGATCTGACCACGGGTCTAAATATGATGTAATACGTTTCATCCGATACGGTGCTGATGCAATTAGCCCTACAAATCCTGCTACACCAAGCAAACCAAACATTGCAAAGTGAAAGACTCTTGCTCCTGAGATAAATATCATAATGATACATGTCCCAACCATTACCGTCCCTGTACCAAGGTCGGGCTGTAACATAATCATTCCGAAAGCAAGAAATACAAAACCTAAAGCTGGTAGTAAACCACGTTTAAAAGAGGTAATTAATTTTTGTCGTTCCGCTAAAAATTTCGCTAAGAAAATAATCATCGCAAACTTCATAAATTCGGACGGTTGAATGGAAAATGCCCCGATTCCAATCCAACTTCGCGCTCCTCCTCGAACAAGACCTACTCCAGGAATAAGAACGAGAATAAGAAGAATGAAGCAAACTAGCAAAATTACTTTTGAATACGTACGCCACACCCAATAATCAATTTTCATAATAAAAAACATAGCCACTACACCAAGACCTGCGAATAGCAATTGCCTTTTTGCAAAAAAGAATGAGTCCCCCATTTTATAAGAGGCCCAAACCGCACTCGCACTATAAACCATAATCATTCCGATTGTTAACAACGCAAGTGTAACGATGATGAGAATAAAATCAGGCGTTTTCTTCATTACCCATAAACACCACCTCTTTAGGCAGAAACTTTTGCCCTATGTAACAAAACATCAGTAGGTGTTAGCCTACTGATGTTTTGATTTACTTTATATAAGTTTATGCACAGCTTGTATAAAAATGTCTCCTCTTTCTTCAAATGTTTTAAATTGATCCCAGCTTGCACATGCTGGAGAAAGAAGAATTACATCGCCATCTGTAGAATGAGCATAAGCTTTCACTACAGCTTCATCTAAAGTATCGACACTTTCAATTGTATCTAATCCCGCTTTTTCTGCAGCTCTTACTAATTTTGGAGCTGTTTGTCCAAATGTTACAATCGCTTTAACATTTTTGAAATACGGAATTAAATCATCGAATTCATTTCCACGATCTAGCCCACCTGCTAATAACACAGTCGGTTGTGTAAACGCAGATAAAGCTTTCTCTGTCGCTAACATATTCGTTGCTTTTGAGTCATTATAAAACTTACGGTTGTTTATAGTTGTTACGTATTCTAAACGATGTTTTACACCTGTAAAACGTTTTAAAACTGCCGTAATCGCTTCATTAGAAACACCCAATAATTTTGAGATACTCATCGCTGCTAAAATATTTTCTAAATTATGTTGACCAGGTAAAACGATATCGCCTACTTCAACAACTTTTTCACCTTTAAAATAAAGAGCATTATCTTTTATACACGCACCATCTTCAATTTCTTTCGTTGTTGAGAACAGTACTTTTTGACCTTTACTATAAGCAGATAAAGCCATCACATCTGCATCATCTGCATTTATTACACTATAATCATTTTCTGTTTGGTTTTTAAAAATATTCGCTTTTGCTAAACCATATTCTTTCTTCGTCCCATGATAATCTAAGTGGGCCTCAAATAAATTTAAAAACGCAGCAATTTTAGGTTGGAACACTTCTACTCCCATCAATTGGAACGATGAAAGTTCTGTAACTACAACTTCATTTTCTTTCGCATCCTGTGCAACTTCACACGCTACAGTTCCAATGTTCCCTGCAATTACGGGATGCTTTTGTCCTTCTTTTAGCATTTCAAATGTAAGCATTGTCGTCGTCGTTTTACCGTTAGACCCCGTAATCCCAACAAATGGTGCTTCTGAAATACGATATGCTAATTCAACTTCCGTAACAATTGGAATTTGCTTTTCTTTCGCAGCAACTAATATTGGATTAGAATACGGGATTCCTGGATTTTTTACTACAAGAGAAATATTTCTCTCTAATAATTCTAAAGGATGACCACCGCATACAACGTCCATTCCTTTTGCTTGTAATTCTGCAGCAAGTACATTCTCTGCTAAAGGCTTTCCGTCATTTACAATAACATTTGCCCCTAACTTTTGTAACAATGTAGCTGCTGCATAACCACTTTTTGCAATGCCTAATACAAGAATATTTTTATTTTGAAATTCAGTTACAGTTTTCAATTACATCCACACCCCGATATAAATTCCTAACACAGCTAATAAAAATCCTACAGACCAAAACGTCACAACGACACGCCACTCTGACCAACCACATAATTCATAATGATGGTGTAGTGGACTCATTTTAAAGACACGTTTTCCTGTTGTTTTAAATGAAATGACCTGAATAATAACCGATAAAGTTTCCATTACGAATACTCCGCCAATGATTACAAGTAGCAATTCTTGTTTTAATAAAATTGCTACAGCTGCAATGGCTCCACCTAAAGCTAATGAACCTGTATCTCCCATAAACACTTTTGCTGGATTCGCATTGAATACTAAAAATCCAAGTACAGCTCCTACAACTGCCATACAGAATATCGCTACTCCAAATTGCTCTTGTGCCACAGCAATAATACTAAATGCTCCAAATGCAATAGCAGCAGTTCCTGATAATAAACCATCTAAACCGTCAGTTAAGTTAACTGCATTTGATCCACCAATAAGCATAAATAGTACAAGTACAAAATACGCCCAACCTAATTCAAACTTAACATCCGTTCCCGGAATCATGATGTATGTGTGGAACGCTTGCCCTTTTCCAATTAAAAAGAACGCAATAGCAATAACAAGCTGACCTACTAATTTTTGTTTTGATGTTAAACCAAGATTTCTCTTCTTAACTACCTTTATGTAGTCATCTAAAAATCCAATCAATCCGTAACCAAATGTCACTAATAGTAATAACGATACCTCTGCACCTAAATGATTAAACTTAATCGCCATAATAAGTGAAGTTACCATCATAGATACGTATATGACGATACCACCCATTGTCGGTGTCCCTGATTTTTTTTGATGTGATTTTGGTCCCTCATCACGAATACTCTGTCCGAACTTTAATTTTCTTAAAAATGGAATAAACAATGGCGAAAGGGCAACAGAAATTAAGAATGCTACCCCAGCCGTTACTAATAAACCTTGCTCAAGCACATGTAGTCCTCCTCTCACGTTGTTACTCTTCGTTGTTTAAACGCTCTGTAATTGCTTCTTTAGCGATTTCACGATCATCAAAATGATGAACATCTTTACCAATAATTTGATATGTTTCATGACCCTTACCAGCAATAATGATAATATCTTCAGCTTTTGCGTTAGCAATTGCATGGTATATCGCTTCTTTTCTATCAATAATTACTTCATAATTATTTCCATTTGCACCATGTACCATATCATCTAAAATAGCTCCTGGCTCTTCACTTCTTGGATTATCTGAAGTGTAAATGGCGTGAGTTGCATATCGTGTTGCAACACTTGCCATGATTGGTCTCTTCGTTCTATCTCTATCACCGCCACAACCAACGATGCAATATACGTCACCTTTTGCAAACTGTTTTGCTGTTTTTAATACATTTTCTAAGCTATCTGGTGTATGTGCATAATCAACAATAACTGTATAATTTTGTCCACCATCAACTACTTCAAAACGTCCTGGAACTCCAGCTAGTTCCTTTATTACATCAATGATTGTTTCTAAACTTACACCAGAAACAAGTCCTGCCGCTGTCGCAGCTAGTACGTTATATACATTAAATTTCCCAATTAATTTCATCGTAACATTTACACTCTCATACGGTGTTACAAGCGTAAATGTAGTTCCACCACTTGTCATAACGATATCTTTTGCCATAACATCACTTGTTGTATCAATTCCATACGTTACAACAGGTGCTGCAGTACTTCTCATATATTCCGCTGTTACAGCATCATCGTTATTCAATACCGCGTATTTTTCACGATTATGATTATAACTATTGCCAAGTTGCGCAAATAGCAACCCTTTTGCATGTTTATATTCTTCCATCGTTTTATGATAGTCTAAATGATCTTGTGTTAAATTTGTAAACACTGCGACATCGTAATCACATCCGTGTACACGGCCAAGATCTAAAGCATGTGATGAAACTTCCATTACTGTGCTATCCACACCGTGTTCAACCATTTTTGCAAACGTCTGTTGAAGTGTTAGTGCATCTGGTGTTGTATTTTTCACCTCAAATGTTTCATCACCGATTTTCATATTAATCGTTCCAATTAGCCCGGTTTTATGACCATGTGCGCGCATAATCTCATCCATAATATGCGATGTTGTTGTCTTTCCATTTGTACCTGTAATACCGATTAAATGTAACTTGTGTGTTGGTTGACCATAAAAATAATCAGCTAAAACCGCTAACGAACGAAAAGTATTTTTCACAAGTACAACTGGAACGTCAACATCAATTGGTCTTTCCGCAACAATAGCAGCCGCTCCTTGTGCCGCTGCTTGCTTAGCAAAATCATGGCTATCAACCGTATATCCTTTCATACATACAAATAAGCTTCCTTCTTTCACTTTACGTGAATCAGCTTCTATAGATGTGATTTCTGGATTTTCTTTTGGAACAACTGGAAAATCATGCAAACATGATACAAGTGTATGCAACTTCATTTCACTAAACCCTCTCTACATTGTGTATTTATCTCTTTTATTAATAAGCAACACGTTACCTCCTAATTATGTAAAATAGGAGGTAAGTGCTACTGTGTCTAATAAATAGACCTATTTATAACCGAGACTCTTGCGGTCTCAAATTAAGTAACTCTTCTATAAAGAACTCACTTCCACCAATTGTACCATAAAACGTACTAGGTTACCTTTAATTCCCGAAGTAAATTCTAATTTTTGAGCCTTCTTTCACTTTAGCTCCTGCTTCTGGGGACTGTTTAATGACTTTCTCTCCATCTCCGCTTATATCAAGCTTCAAATCAACGAGTTGCGTCTGTAAGTCTTTCTTTTTCATACCAATTAAATTTGGAACTTCCACAGTTGGTGTATCTCCCCATTTATATTCTCTCTCAACTTGTTCTTTTCTCGGTTTCACTCCCATAACAGGAAGTGCATCCCGCAGAATATTCCCAACAATTGGAGCTGCTACTACTCCACCAAATTGCGTTACACCTTTCGGATTATCAACAGCAACATATACAACAATTTCCGGATCATCTGCTGGAGCAAAACCGATAAAAGATACGATATAATTATTCTCTAAATATTTACCATCTTTCACTTTTTGGGCTGTACCTGTTTTTCCGCCTACACGATACCCATCAATAAAAGCACCTTTACCAGATCCCTTTGCTACAACATTCTCTAATGCATACCGAACTTTTTCTGAAGTTTCCTTGGAAATAACTTTTCTTTTTTCCACAGGTGTCTTTTTACTTACAACTTGATTGTTTTTCGGATCAATAAATTCTTTAGCTATATACGGTTGATACAATGTTCCACCATTTACAGCTGCTGCTACCGCCGCCACTTGTTGAATTGGCGTAACAGAAACACCTTGACCGAATGAAGTTGTTGCTTGCTCGACTGGACCGACTTTGTCTAAATTAAATAAAATCCCACTACCTTCACCTTGCAGGTCAATTCCGGTTTTTTGTCCAAAGCCAAAATTACGAATGTATTTAAACAATCGATCTTTACCAAGACGATCACCCAGCTCAATAAATCCTGGGTTACAAGAGTTTTGAACTACTTCTAAAAACGTTTGGCTACCATGGCCTCCTGCTTTCCAGCATTTCAATCTTGCTCCACCAACTTCAGCTGCTCCATCATCATAAAACGTATCTTTCTCTAAGTCTACTAAATTTTCATTCAAAGCTGCGGCTAACGTAATGATTTTAAATGTTGAACCAGGTTCATACGTACTCCATACTGGTAAATTTCTATTGTACACTTCTGGAGAAACACTTTGAAAATCTGCCGGATCAAAACTCGGCCGACTCGACATACCTAAAATTTCACCATTTTTCGGATTCATCGCAATCGCAATCATACCATCTGGATTATATGTCGACTCTGCGATATTCATTTCTCTTTCCATAATTCTATTAATACGTGCATCAATTGTTAAGCCTAAATTCAAACCAGCTTCTGGTTTTTTGAAATCATCGCCAACATTAGGCATCCTTTGCCCTTTTGCATCTGCAAAAAAGCGCACATGACCTTCATCACCATTCAGTTCTTTATCATAATATTTTTCTAGTCCCATAAGACCTTGGTTATCACTACCTGCAAACCCTAATACATGTGATAAAAAGTTGCCAAATGGATAGTACCGGATAGAGTCTTCTGCGATATAAACACCTTTCAAACTTAATCCTCTTACCTCTTTCGCCTTATCATGTGATATTTTCCTTCCGCCTTTATCTAACCTTACAATTGATTCTTTTTTTGTAATCCTCTTATAAATCTCATCTTTTTCCACACCTAATACTGCAGCTAACTTCTCTGCAGTCTCTGCTGGTTTTTCAATTTGCCTCGGTACAACAAAGACAGTTGGAGCACTTTTATTCGTGGCAAGTTCCACACCATTTCGGTCTAAAATTTTTCCACGTTCAGGTTCAAAAGTAATATTACGACTCCATGAATCTTTCGCACGATCCGTTAACATATTCCCAAGAAAAAATTGCACATATCCAAGACGAATATCGATGATAGTGAAAATAAGTATACCTGATATGAGTATAAAAATAAGTCGTTTTCTAACTGTTACATTTGATACACGCATATTGGAACAAGCCTCCCTTACGCCTAGCTTGTTCCAATATATGCTTGTACTTATTTAATTAGAACTTCTTCTCTTTTACCATTACGGCTTTTCTGCTTCTTGTTGTGGTTCAAGTGGCGGTACAAGTGTTACACCTAACTCTGTACCAGGTTGCAACAATGTTCCTTCTGGTACACTTTGTTCGGTTACGTATCCTGTACCAGTAGGTTTTAGATTAAGCTTTAATGTTTTTGCTAAATTCATAACATCACGAAGTGCCCAGCCTTGTATATTTGGCATTGTAGGTTTATCTCCCACTAAGAAGACTCGATCACCCTTCAATGTTTGTTCAGTCGCTTTCGGTACTTGATGCTGTACTTTCCCTTCACCTAATACGATCGGACGAAGTTTTGCTTTATCAATAGCCTTTTTCGCTTCTTCCATCGTTTTTCCCGTTACATCTGGAACAGCAGTTTGTTGCTCTTTCACATATTTCTTCGGATCTTTCACTTCATTAGGCTTAATCTTTAAATACTCTAAACTATTCTTCGTTACATATTTAAAAATATCAGCTAAAGGTTGTGCGCCGCTCTCATCATCTTTCAATTTCGGCTTTTTAACAGCTACATACACAACAAGTTGCGGATTGTCCATAGGTGCCATACCTAAGAATGAGAATATATAATTCTCTCTTCCCGTCATATAGCCTCCTTTTCCATCCGGAATTTGCGCTGTTCCTGTTTTACCACCAACTGAATAGCCATCGACTTTATAAGCAGTTCCTGTTCCTTTCGGCGATGTAACAACGCGTTCTAATAACTGTCTTACTTGCGCTGCTGTCTCTTTTGTAACAGGTTTTCCCACTTCTTCTGGTTTATGTTCTAATTTTACTTCCTCTGTTATCGGATCTACAATTTTATCAATTGTATAAGGTTTCATCATTTTCCCATCGTTCGCAATAGCAGTTGCAGCCTGTACAAGCTGAATTGGTGTTACAGTAGAACCTTGTCCAAAAGCTGTTGTTACTTGCTGTATTTGCTGATCGAATACAATGGTATTTGAACCTTCACCAGGTAAATCAATATTCGTTTTTTCATCTAATCCGAAAGCATGGATATATTTCCGGAAACGGTCTGGACCAAGTTTTTGATCCCCTAAAATAGCAAACGCTACGTTGGAAGAGCGCTCTACACCTTCATCAAATGTGATAGATCCCCATCCAGCACCGCCATTATGATCTTTTATTTTGCGGTTCCCGACTTGATATGTACCAGACTGATAATAATCTTGTCCCTTATACACACCTTCATTAATAGCTGCTGCTAGCGTAAAAATTTTCATTGTTGATCCAGGTTCAAATGCATTTGCAATTGCGTCATTATAAAAATAATTATTATTCTCTTGGTTCGGATCATAACTAGGCTTACTAGACATCGCTAATATTTTCCCTGTTTTTGGATCCGCAACAATTCCTATTAAGCTTTCTGGCTCATAATGTTTACTCGCTTCTTTCATTGCATCTTCTAAATAACTTTGAATACGCTGGTCGAGTGTTAAATATACATTATCTCCATTTTTAGGTGCCTTCACATTCACTTTTCCACCGTCAAGAGATACGCCTCTACGATCGCCTGTATAAGCTACCTCTCCATTGGAAGCACCTAAATACTTATTCAAACTCTTTTCTAAACCAAATTGACCTACAGCGATTCCCTTTTCATCAGGTCTCGCATGACCTACAACATAAGATGCAAAATCACCGTTTGGATACACTCTTGCATTTTCAGTAATAAAAGATATACCTGGTAATTTCAATGCTTCTATTTGTTCTTTCTGTTCTTTCGTCAAGCCTTTACCTAATTTCCCAAACTCTACTTGACTTCTACCCTCTTTATTTAAAGTAGCTAAAATCTTCTCTTCATCTTTTCCGAGTACGTCCGCAATTTTCTTAGCAGTATCCTCTTTATTCTCAACAGGCTTCGCACCTTTTAATTCCGCTACAAGTTTATAAGAGTTTGCATCTTGTGCTAACACATGGGAATTTTGATCATAAATCGTCCCACGATTCGCTTCCAGAACTCCTGTTTTACTATGTTTTTGCTGAGCGAGTTTATCCAAATCCTGATTATGCACTGTTCCTGTCGCTTGTATGTAAAAAAATCGGGCTAATAACAGCAAAAAGAGCAGGAGGAATAAAATCATAAAATACCCTGCTCCCTTATTGGTATGAAATTTAGTCATATTTCTCTTCATTTTCCCTTCACACCTATTGTCTTATTTGAGGCCTTTCACATTATTCGCATTAATTTCTAGCCCGTGTTTTTTTGCAACTTCAGCGATTCGTTCATAACGACTTAACTTCTCTACTTCAGCCTGTAACTCTTGATTTTCTTTTTGCTGCTGTACAATTTTTTGTTCTATTGTCGCAGCTTCTACATTAACTTGATAAAGGCCTGCTTTATTTCCAATAAACGCTACACAGGCATACAATAAAAAGCCAATAAACGCTACATACAACAGTTTTTCGATTCTTGTAATCTTCGCTTTAGCTTTTGGTTGAACCATCTGCTGTGGGGGCGTTTGAATCTGAACCTCTTCTTGCGCTTGTTGCTTGTACTTTACAGCTAAGTTACTCATACCTCTCTCCCCTTTTTATCGTTTTTCAGCGATTCTCAATTTCGCAGAACGCGCTCGATTATTTTCTTCTAACTCTATATCAGAAGGTAAAATCGGTTTTCTTGTAATAAGCTTTAATTTCGGCTTAAATTCATCAGGAATAATTGGTAATCCTGGTGGCAATTGTGGCGTTGTACTATTTCGCTTAAACGTCGTTTTACAAATACGGTCTTCTAAAGAATGGAATGTTATAACGCTAACTCTTCCGCCTGGCTTAACCATCTCAATTGCAGATTCCAACGCTTCTTCAAATACTTTCAATTCATCATTTACCGCAATACGGATCGCTTGGAACACTCGCTTCGCAGGATGTCCACCCGTTCTACGAGCAGGAGCTGGAATACCCTCTTTAATTAGTTCTACTAATTCCCCTGTCGTTTCAATAGCTTTATTCTCACGATACGCTTCAATTTTTCTTGCTATTTGTTTTGAAAATTTCTCTTCGCCATACTGGAAGAAAATTCTTACAAGTTGTTCATATGACCAACTATTTACAACATCATAGGCTGTTAATGGGGCATCTTGATCCATTCGCATATCTAACGGTGCATCATGATGGTAACTAAAGCCACGCTCTGGTGTATCTAATTGCGGGGATGAAACACCTAAATCAAATAAAATACCGTCTACTTCTGTTATACCTAATTCCTGTAGTTTTTCAGATAGGTAACGGAAATTACTCCTTACTGTTATGAACTGCTCACCGTATGAAGAGAATTTTTCTTTCGCATTTTGAATTGCTATCTCATCTTGATCAAACGCGATTAATCTTCCGCCTTCAGTTAATTGGGATAATAAATAAGAACTATGTCCTCCTCCCCCCAGTGTACAATCTACATATGTACCACCTGGCTTTATATCTAAGCCATCTACTGTTTCCTTCAAAAGCACTGTTACGTGATTAAACATTGTTGCACCTACTCTTTTTCCAATTAATTATGTTGAATGTATCTCCTCCTCTAAACGCATATTTCACGACTAGAGAACGAAATACTATGAAAGAACGACTCATTTAACTTGCCTACAAAGGCAGCATACTATACAAATCGCCATTTTCTTTTATTATATACTAAATTTTATCATCTTTTGCGGGAATTTAAATAAAAAACTGTCGAAAAAGATAATAATACGTTTACATTTTGTGCTATTTTGTCATATATTTAAGTATCCTGCATAATTACGATATTAGCTTTTTAAAAATTAATAATTCAGAAAAAAAATCACTTCACAGTAAATTCAACGGAATAAAAATAAAATCCTGCTCCTAAGAGCAAGATTCTATAGTTTTATAACGTGATGTTTTCCATCCCAAGAAAACGGTTTTTCCATTACACGATCAACGAAATCTAAACCAAACTGATTTAAATAGTAACATACATTCCACACACGCTCTTGTGGCGCTCCCAATGGACGGATTGCAAATTGTATACGACGGAATTTATTTAGTTCCACTTCATGTTTTTTCTCAACATTTCTTTTCAACATTCTTTCCAACAGTTCAATTTGTTCATTAATTTTGAACTCGTTTTTCCCTGCAAACGAACTTAATCCAGAATCTATTTTCTTTACAAACTGTTGTAATGACTTATGAATATCAATTATTTCTTTTTTCGCCTCTTCAAATCGTTCATCTATCGGTTCCTCTATTTGATTAGATAGCCAGTTTTCACGCAACTTATCTACGTTATTTAAAAACGGGTCACTCTCTTGCAATTGTAAATCGTGTAAATCTGTCGCTATATCCCTCTCAATATAAGTAATTGTAATACGAGGAACGACAGGAGGCATTCGGAAGCCGATAGTATGGAAGACTTGTTGTAATTCACTCCAGTAAGCTAATTCCCCTGGACCTCCAATAAACGCCAACGTAGGAAATACATACTCTTGCATAAGAGGGCGCGTTACAACATTATTACTAAAGCGCTCTGGGCTTCTTTCCATCTCTTCAATCAATTCCTCATATGAAAAGGAATACGTCCCATCTTTCCCAACAAACTTCCCTTGATTGTCTTCAAGCAACACTCGCTCATTATCAATTTCCATAAATATATGTACTGCATTAGACTTTGTTTCAATAATTGGCTTATATCCTAATTCTGTAATTACTTCCTGTTGGTTATGAAGCCCCTCTTGCACTTCTTTATACTTACTTACAATTTGTTTAAAAAACGGCACTTCTAATTTTCTTAATTCAGGATGATGCGAATCGACAAGAATTAAACCAGAATTCATGAACATTTTCATAATAAGGTGACCAAAGAAATCTACATACGTATTCGATTTCCGTAAAGAATCATCAATAAATCGCAGTACATCCTTTGTAAAATTCGTTTCAGGGTATGTTTTAAAAATTTCTTCAATCCACTTTCTACAGTCTTCCAAAGAAAGCTCAGACTCTGAAGCACTCGCCTTTTTCGGATTACGATCATGAAAAATGGTCTTTTTTATTTTTTTATTCTTCGTTACAAAAGTATGATTAATTTCATCCATATCATGGTCTTCACCAGCAATCCAGAAAACAGGAACAACTTTAACGCCTAAACTTTCTTCCTTTTCCTTCGCAAGCTGTAAAACTGAAATAATTTTATGAATCGTATAAAGTGGCCCAGTTAATAACCCAGCTTGTTGTCCAGCTATAACAACATATGTATCTTCATCTTCAAGCGCTTTTACATTTTGAATTGTAGCTTCTCCCGCTTGTAATTTTGTATTATATTCTAATAAATGCGCTACTAAATCTTGGCGGAAAAACTCCCTCTCACGCAAATCTTGTACACGCTGTTTAAAAGCATCTTCTGTTAACATATAATCAAAACACGACTGTATCTCTTTTTTACCGTTCATATAGTCCGCTACAACACCTTGTTGCGGAACAGAGATTTCTTTTATCTCCATATAATTCTTCCTTTCGTATCCTGTTCTCTCACCAATCCACATTGTAGTCAATGTTTCACGTAAAAGCAAAGAATTACACTTATACTTTTACTTCTAACCCTTTTATTGCATCGAACAAAAATTGAAGTGTCGGAACGGATCGTTGCTGTTTCTTAGCTTCTTCTAATACATATCCAACAATCGCACCAATCTCTGTTTGTCTATTCGCCCTTACATCCGCCAGCATAGATGATGTATTATGAGATGTTCTTTCACATACATGACGTACCATTTCCCATACCATTTCTTTTTCTTCTTTAACGAGAAAAACGACTTCCTGGAATACTTGCTCCATCATCTGATAAAAAAACGGGTTCGTGATCAATTCTCCGTTCTTGACCTGTAATAATGCCGTCAATGGATTGATACATACATTCACTACTAATTTTTTGTGCATAACATCCTTCCAATTATCTTCTATTCGAATTGGAAAATGCGGAAAAGGAAAGCAATTAAATATTTTTTCAAAATGTATAGACCGACCGCGCACGATTCCAAACTTCGTTACACCTATCCCTGTATGATAAACGGTATGTCTTTCTTCTTTTTTCGCACCATGCTCTACAATTCCAACTGCAATATTTTCATTCTCTATTTTCTGCATAGCATGAAGGTGTGACATTCCGTTTTGCAAAAAGACTACTGAGGATTTCCCTCGCACAAAAGGTAGTATGTCAGTTATATGATATTGCTTAACAGCAATAAATATATAATCTAGCTGCTGGTCTAGCATGCTTTCTATTGGTAATACTGGCGGGGATACCGTTTCACGTTTCCCCTCCCTAATACAAGTTACACCCGTTATATTTAATTCGTCAGCCTGCTTAGCTGTCCTTGTAAACAACGTAACATCTTGATTACTTTTTTGTAAATAAAATGTATACAATAGACCAATAGCTCCCGGTCCCACAACTCCAATTTTCATTTTCACACAAGGAACTCATTTGAACACGATACATAAGTCCCTTTTTCCCCTCCTCTTTTATTCCGCGAACCCTCGATTCATACGGAATCATAATTAACTAAAGATGATCAAATGCCACCTCTTCTTTCAATATGTATATACTACTTATTACTATACTTCTACTCTTAGTTTAGCAAATCCTCAAAAAAATAATAAAAGAAATACACTATCATCTTCATAAAAATAAAAAAATGAGTTATAATATTATTATAAATATTTTCACTTTTCTGCATTCAATGAGACAAAAAGGATGTGATGTTATGGGATTCCCAAAAGTTGAGCGCTTGCTCATCAATTATAAAACATTAGACGAGTTTAAAAAATTTAAAGGCTGCGGAGCTCAAGAACTATCCATGTTAGAAGAATTACAAGCAAACATTATTGAAAACAATAGTGAATCTCCATTTTACGGTATTTATTACGGTGGATCACTCATTGCACGTATGAGTCTATACATGAAAAGGAACGGCGGGGAACCATTCGAAATTACAGGTACTTACCTAGAACTTTATAAACTTGAAGTATTACCAACTTTCCAAAAACAAGGATTCGGAGAAATGCTTGTAAATTATGCGAAGGGACTGCAGTTCCCAATTAAAACGATCGCACGTATCCATTCAGCTGGTTTTTGGGATAAATTAAATTTCCAACCTGTGTCAGTACCTGATGGTGATTTTTACGTTTGGCACCCAGAAACAAATTTGAATGCGGTTACAAATGAAGAGTCTGCATAAGAAATAAAAAAACAGCTACATAGCAGCTGTTTTTTTATTTCTTTAACTTCTCTAATTTCCCATTCGAACGAGCGCTATTTCTTTCCGCTACCATTACACTTCTTTTTTGATCGATATAATCAAGCAATGTTCTATATTCTTCCTCATATACTGATAATCGCTCCAACAGGCTCTCTTTCTCTGTTTGTAACGATTCAATTTGCTGTTGCAACACCACTAAAGAGTTTTCATCTTTATAATTTTGCAAGAAATCAATAACATCATTCAATGTAATTGACGTAGGTTCTAATACCTTCGTCTCTTTCACTTCATAATTTTCCACTTTACGCAGTTGCTTCTCTTCTTCAATACGTTCTTTGTATTGCTTTCTAACGTAAGAATTCCATCTAAAGCCACATGCTGCTGGTGTACGAGATAAATGTCTTCCCACTTCTTTAAAGGCAGATAATTGCGTTCCACCTTCTCGAATATGCCGGAGTACTACTTCTGCCAGAAGCAAATCTTCATCATCAGTCCAAGCATCTTGTCTTGTTGTCGCCATCTCTCTAGTCCTCCCTATGCATTTTTTATTAAACATATGCAGTTACTAGAAAAGATAGAATACAACAAATGAAGAATAAGACAAAAAAATAAACGTAGAAGATATCTTCTACGTTTATTTTCCCGCAATTACTTGCTGATTACTTCTTTACCTTTGTAAGTACCGCATGCTTTACATACACGGTGAGCTAATTTCGCTTCACCACAGCTTGGGCACTCTACCATACCAGGTACTGATAATTTGAAATGCGTACGACGCTTTCTTTTTACTGTTTTAGAAGTTCTTCTAAAAGGTACAGCCATTCTTCCCACCTCCTTAAAAGAAATAGTTATTTTCATATGAAGGCCTGAACCAGTCTTCCGATTATTTGTCAAAAAACTTTGCAAGTCCTGCCAATCTTGGATCAACAGGCTTTTCTTTGTCTTCTTCCGAAATCACTTGCCAGTCTTGACCTTGCGTCGGTGCTCCACCAGAAACATCATCACTGAAAATTTGCATTGGAATCTCCAAAAGTATATTTTCCTTGATTACGGGCAGTAAGTCAAGTACTTCTCTTTCTAAACAATGAATTTCAGCTTCAGTTTCAAATTCTTCTTGTGAAGTTTGGAACACCTCAGTTGTTTTAATGTCAAATGGTAATGTCACATCTACTAAAGAGCGAGAACATGGTAAAACCATGCTTCCAGTTATATGTAGATGGAACGTAAACTTACCGGAGCCAAAATCAACTCTTCCTGTTACATGAACAGGATTAATTTCACGAATATCTTTCTCGACCTCTTTTAGCTCACTTACATCTACCATCTCATCCAATGTCAATCCTTTATTTCTCAATTTATTCAATTGATGGATGGACCATTTCATATCATATCACCTCAAGGCAACAAACAAAATTATAGCTAGCCATTTTATATTTGTCAATGTTTTTTCTTTACACTATAATGAAGTCATCATAGTAAATAATATATAGAGTATCACGTTTTTCAAAAAGATGCTACATCGAAAGGAGAGATTACCATAAAAGCCAGTGGTATTGTTGTTGAATATAACCCTTTTCATAACGGTCATGCTTATCATGTGCAACAAACAAAAAAGTTAACACACTCTGATATTACAATCGCTGTTATGAGTGGCCCTTTTTTACAACGTGGTGAGCCAGCACTCGTATCCAAATGGTATCGTACCAAAATGGCCTTAACATGCGGTGTAGACCTCGTTGTAGAGCTTCCTTATGCCTTTTCAACGCAAAAGGCCGAAACCTTTGCAAATGGCGCTATTTCTATTTTAAACGCCCTACATGTTTCTGAAATTTGTTTCGGCAGTGAAGATGGACAAATCGAAAATTTTTATAACACCATCTCTGTGCAGAAAAATGAAGAAGAGACTTTTAATCGTCTTGTAAAGCAATTTATGAACGCAGGTAATAGTTACGCAAAAGCTACATCTGAAGCTTTCCTACACATTTTATCTTCTGAAAAAAATATAGACATGTCACAACCAAATAACATTTTAGGCTTCCAATACATAAAAGCAATTCTAATGCAAAATAGTTCTATGCAAGCACAAACGATAAAAAGATTCGCATCTCATTATCATGATGAAACATTTAACGACCAACATATTGCAAGCGCAACAAGTATTCGCAAACAACTTTTTAGTGAAAATAGTTCCTTTACAGAAATTGAGCCTTTCATCCCAAAAGCGACTGCTTCTCTTTTAACGAGTTATAAACAAAACTACGGGACATTACATAATTGGGAACAATACTTTTCATTTTTTAAATACAAACTTATGACGATGTCTCCAGAAGACTTACGACATATATATGAAATTGAGGAAGGTTTAGAGCATCGTATTTTATCAAAAATACAAACCAGTTCCTCCTTCCATTCATTCATGGAAGCGTTAAAAACGAAACGTTATACGTGGACTAGATTACAAAGAGCTTGTACACATATTTTAACAAATACAACAAAAGAAGAAATACATTGCGCAAATATAGAGCAACATGCACCATACATTCGTCTATTAGGCATGTCACAAAAAGGACAAACGTACCTTTCAAAAAACAAGAAAAAAATAGAGCTTCCAATCCTTACCCATACAAAAACATTTGACCATCCTACTTTACACATAGATCGAAAAGCCAATTCTGTATATTTCTCCATCATACAAGAACCATTACGAACACAACTACTAAAACAAGATGCAACACATCACCCAATTCGTTACGATGAAACAACTGCAAAATTCCTATAAAAAAATCTCTCTGAAAAAGAGAGATTTTTTTATTTATTGCCCATTTTTTCCAAATACATTAATGCATCATCCAACGTATCAACTGGCACAACTTTCATTTTCGTTTTAATATCTTTCGCAGCCTCAAGTGCATCTTTATAATTCGATTTCTCTGCACCTTTTTCATTTGGTGCAAAGAACACTTCAGCACCAGCATCACTTGCAGCAACCACTTTTTGCTGAATACCGCCAATCGGGCCAACTTCTCCCTTTTCATTGATCGTCCCTGTTCCAGCTATTTCATGCCCTCTTGTTAAATCATCTTCCACCAGTTGGTTATATATTTCTAATGTAAACATTAGGCCTGCCGATGGTCCGCCTATTTCATGAGAGTCAATTTTCACTTTCGGATCTACCACTAATTCTCTTTCCGTAACGATAGAAACACCTATACCAACACGTCCATTTCCATTCGGAATAGTCTTTACATTTAAATTTTCTTTTAACTGTTTCCCATCCCTCTTGTACTCAATATTTACTGTATCTCCTTCTTTTTTCCCTGTCATATATTCAATAAATTGTTCTGTCTTTTCAAATGTTTTTCCGTCGACGGCAATGATAACATCTCCAAGTTTAAGCTTTCCTTCTGAAGGCATCCCTATCGCTACACCAGCAACCAACACACCTTTATTTTCAAAAGAAACAGTACGATTTGCACGTTTATAAGCATTATAAATCGCTGCATTTTGCGAATCTTTCATCGCATAATTTTGGCGAAATTGATATTCTTCATCACTTTCACCTTTTTGCAATATTTCTTCCGCTTTTGAAATATGTGTATATTTATTAAACTGTGCCGCTATTAAATTCACTACATTTGCCGGTCCCATTGAAACCGTAACAAGCATAAAATCACCTGATTCTTTTGTTCCCCCTTCAACTTGAACGTAAGGCTCTAATTTGGCAGCCATTCCTGGTTTCGTTACATAATACGGCAGACGTACATAAACAAGTAACATTGCCAATATAACCCCTATTAAAATTGCATATATAAACCGAAAACGCTTAAACATTATGTTTCTCCTTCCACTGCTCAATTAATAAATGAATATTTGCAACATGCTTTTCCGCTTCTACCTCTCCAACTCGAATAATGTCTTCAATGTTTGTAAAAGCCCGGGAACTAAATTGTTCTACAGCTGGTCGCATCATTAAATCAGATGCAATTTGCCGATTTATCACAAGCTCATGTTGCATAATTTCAATACTCTGCATAATTACATCATAAATAGACGTAACCTCTCCATTTACTTTAATCGGGGATACATCAACAGCAATGACAATATCGGCACCTAACTCTTTCACAACCGATACTGGGATGCGATCAATTACTCCGCCATCTACCAATAATCGTCCATCTATTTTCTCTGGCACAAACACTCCAGGTACAGAAATACTTGCTCTCACCGCCTCTGCAACTGGACCACTTGTAAAAACTACTTTTTCCCCCTTTAAGATATCAGTAGCCACAACAGCCGTCGGGATATCTAATTCTTCTAAATTTTTATTATATGTAAACATTTTAATCATATCTTTGACACGTTTTCCAGAAATAAATCCCATTTTCGGAACCGTAAAATCTAAATAATATTTCCTCTTAAAAACATTTGCCAGTTTATACAGTCTTTCAACGTTTGAACTAGCCGCATAAAATGTACCTACTAAAGCCCCCATACTACTTCCTGCAATCATATGAATCGGTATATCATTTTCCCTTAAAACCTTTATAACACCAATATGAGCAAAACCTTTTGCGCCCCCAGATCCAAGAGCTAAGCCAATTTTCGGTTCTTTCACTTTTCTCACCCTTTAATTTTTTTCGTTCCTTTTTCATACTTATGGTCTAAATTCACTACGTATCCACGTATACTGAAATGAACGTTTTTTGGGACAAAGGGGGATTTACTTACATGTATGAAAAATGGAAAACGGCTTTCCTTACCATATCAACACTTTTTTTAACCTTTTCTCTTGTACTCCACCCCCAAGCTGCTTTACAAGCTTCCATTCGAGGGTTAAATATATGGTGGGAAGTTGTATTCCCTTCACTTTTACCGTTTTTCATCATTGCCGAACTTCTCATTAGTATTGGTGTTGTAAAATTTATAGGCGTTATATTAGAACCACTTATGCGACCACTTTTCCGCGTTCCAGGAATAGGCGGATTTGTTTGGGCAATGGGAATGGCTTCAGGCTTTCCCGCTGGCGCCAAATTAAGCGCTAGACTGCGCAAAAGCAATCAACTAACACAAATTGAAGCAGAGCGCCTCGTATCTTTTACAAACTCATCCAATCCACTTTTTATTTTTGGCGCTGTTTCTATCGGTTTTTTCAATAATCCGAAATTAGGAATCGTATTAGCTGCTGCACATTATGTAAGTAATTTTGCTGTCGGGTTACTGATGCGTTTTTATGGCAATAACAACAGTTCCACGCATGATAAACATGTTACTAAAAAACACCCTTTTCAAAACCCTTTTTCAATTCTACACGAGACACGTATGCAAGAAAAAAGACCAATAGGAAAATTACTTGGGGACGCTATCGTTTCTTCTATTCAAACGCTACTTATGATTGGTGGATTTATTATTTTATTCTCTGTTTTAAATAAAATGATTACTGTATTTCATATTACAGCAGCCCTTTCTTTTATTATGCAACATATTTTATCATTCTTCCAACTAACTACTGAATTTAGTATCCCAATATTATCTGGCATGTTTGAAATGACACTTGGAAGCCAAATGATTAGTCAAATAACTGAAACACCCCTCCTGCAGCAAACTATGGTAACAAGCTTTATTTTAGCATTTAGCGGCCTTTCTATTCAGGCACAAGTCGCTAGCATATTAGCTGAAACAGACATTCGATTTAAGCCCTATTTTTTCGCACGAATTATCCAAAGTATTCTTGCCCCTATTTTTACTTTTATATTTTGGAAACCATTTTATGAAAAAGTAAGCTCTTTCTCACCTATGCAAAAAGATATCCCTGTCTTTTTATCGAATCATTCTTCTATTCTGCATGAATTTTGGACATCTTTTATACACTACGGACCGATATTTACATTATTTTGCTTATATGTATATGTCATCTTATTATTTTTTCGGAGCAACAAAGAAAAACCCCGTTCACTTTAACGGGGTTTGAAACTTTTCTTTTAAAGCACGTTCTACAACAGGAGGTACAAGATCTACTACACTTCCTCCATAACTCGCAACTTCTTTCACAATGCTCGAGCTTAAAAATGAGTATTGATTGTTTGTCATAATAAAAAAGGTTTCAATGTTTTCATCTAACTTTCGATTCATAGAAGTAATTTGCATCTCATATTCAAAATCAGAAACTGCGCGTAATCCACGTAAAATCGCGTTCGCATTACGCATTTTTGCATACTCAACTAATAGTCCACTATGTGAATCTACTTTGACATTAGGAATATCCTTTGTTGCTTCTCGAATTAAATCTAAACGCTCTTCCACTGAAAAGAACGGTTTTTTTGACGAGTTGTTTAAAACTACTACGTATACCTCGTCAAATACTTTTGCTCCCCTTTTAATAATATCCAGATGCCCAAGGGTAATTGGATCAAAACTTCCCGAAGAAATAGCTATACTTGTCATTCCGTCCCCTCACCTTCATACTTATAAATCGATATCGCTGTAATGCCATAATTTTCAGCTCGCACTTTTACAAGTCTTCCTATAGCCTCAGGTAAAACTACATCATTACCATGCTCCGCCATAATTAAACCATCGTTATGTAGCAATCCATGTTGATCCATTACACTAATTAAAGATACAATTTTTTGATCTTTATATGGAGGATCAATTAATATAAGATCAAATGATATTTCACGTTTTATAAGTGCTTTTATCGCACGTTCTGCATCATTCCGATATACTTCAGCTTGTTCCTGTATTCTACAACTTTCTAAATTTTGATGGATTACCTTTATCGCTTTATTGTCTCGATCAACAAAAATCGCTTTATCAATCCCTCTACTTATAGCTTCGATTCCAAGACCACCGCTACCACCAAATAAATCAAGAGCAACACCCCCATCAAAATAAGGTCCTATCATATTAAAAATGGATTCTTTTACTTTATCAGTCGTTGGACGTGTTGTATTACCTGGCACCGCTTTAAGTGGGTGTCCTTTACATTTTCCTGAAACTACTCTCATCTGTTGTCACTACCTTTATTTCAATCTAAAGAGCAATTATAGAAAGCCCTTCTCCATTCGGTAACCGCTACCAAACTTTACGATTCCATTCATCTTCCAACGAAGACTAGAAGAACTTAGCTTAAAATAACCGCTCTGCATTTTTATGTATTCATCTCACCATTCGCTAACACGAACTATTCGTTTCACTTTATCTTTTTTATCCTATCATAAAATAAAAAAAAGAAAAATAAAAAGCCCAACATAAAATTTAATTTCATCATGTATATCTTCATTTAGATTGGACATAAATAACTATAACAACATCACCTTCGATGTTGTTGCCAACCGCGGAGAAGACTTACGTTTCCCCATAAGTTCTTCCTCCGGTTTCTCCTCTCCCTTTGCCTTCTTACTAGTACATGCTAGTATAAGAAGGGCCCTGCTTTGCAGGGTTTTTTTTCTTTGTCTACTTTTCATTTAAAAAGTGAGATGGTACAGTAAAAGAAAGAGGAGGAAAAGATATGATTCAACGCTTTATAGAACTCGGAGAGGGCTACTCTGATTTATATGAATTACTTGAAATTGCCAAAGCAAATCAAGAACGTATAACACATATGTTACAATTTGAAACAATTAAAAATGAAAAAAAAGTGTGCTCACTTGTTGTAATATTAAAACCAACTACTACTGGTGATTTCCAACCATTATACATATGTCGTGAAGGCATTCCTGTACTTGAAAATAAAAAAAGTAAACGCGTCATTTTATTTGAAGAAACGGCAGAACAACTTGGAAAAAAAGTGACTACCTTTACGGTAAAACCATCCACAACTTTCCCAGAAAAAGAACTGTTTTTCAATCATTTAATTGGTATTTTACGAATGAATAATTTTATTCCTCCAATGAAATAATGTGTTATTTCAAATAAAAAATCCCCTGTTAAAATTAGCAGGGGATTTTTTCTATTAGCTATAATCGTATTCTTTTGCCCGATCAGGACGTGAATTTTCAAATTCCGTTTTTAAATACGGGCGGTACGACTGTTCTATCTTTTTCACAAAAGGAAGTTTGTTCAACTTTTGCATCATATGCTCAATTTGTTCCATATCACAATATACTACTGCATATTTTAAACGTTTTGATATGTAATGTATGTTACCATATTTTCTTAAAATCTTGGCATGTTTCAATGAATGTAAATAAACAATCATACTTTGTCGTTGCCCGAACATAATCTTCTCCATCTTCTCCTTTTAAAAACATATATTTTATATTTTATGAAAACCAATCAGAAATTTATGACATTACAGGACAAACTCTGTATACGTTTTCTTCTACCTTCTAAAAAACAGGGTGATTTACCCCGTTTTTTTACAACCGCAACCTCCGCCGGTACCACAACCGCCACCACAGCCACCAGCATCAAAAAATGGATTTCCTGTTGGAACTTTGATGGAAGAGGACACCTCAGAACCGATTGCTACACTAACTTCATCTAACAACTTTTGTAAAGCCGTTTCTACTCGTTTAAAAGCTGCAATCTTATCATGTAAATCTACAGAACGCTTCAATTCCCTCATTTTCGTCGAAACGAAAGTATAGTCAGGATGATATTTACCGAAACGTTGCACTTCCTCATATCGTTCTTTCATCGCTGTAAATTGCTGAATTAACGTCTGAACTTCCATATCTTCATGCAAGTCTTTATAACATTTACGGTAATCTTCTGCTATATCTGAACAGATGATCGCTTTTGCAAGCTGCTCTGCCTTATCTAATATTAATACGCTTTCTAGCGTCGCTACAATCATGAGAGACACCTCCGAGTATTTATCATACCACATTTAGAATAGAACTACTAATTGAAGTGTCTCACTAAACAGAAAGATATCATTCTAACTATTTTTTAATAATTTCAGTACACATTTATACATTAATATGTTCCGCGATGTTGTATTTAACAACATCCCACTTCCCACTATTTTCATTCACATAACTAATACATGCGTTTTTTAACGGTGTTTTAAACGAAATATCTTCCGGAGCAATTGCATGTAAAATTGCTTTTATCGCATGAGAATGGGCTACAATAATAATACGTTTGCCAGAATGAGTTTCTGCAACATCTTTTACCGCGGCAAAACAACGAGCTACAATTTCTTCATCTTGCTCCATACCTTCTACTTTACCTTCTGCAATTAATTCCCTAACAGTCGCAACTGGCTTCCCAGAAGCTTCACCAAAATTACGTTCAATAAATCGCTCATCTAATAAAATTGATTGTAATCCAGTTGCCTCTGCAATTTCCTTAGCTGTTTCTTGCGCTCTAATTAATGGGCTACTTATAATTATATCCCATGCCTCCGCTTGCAAAGCAGCTGCACTTTGACTCGCTTGCTTCTTCCCCACTTCATTAAGCGGAATATCTTCACGTCCCTGAATAATCTCTTGAAAATTCCAATCAGTTTGTCCATGTCGTACTAAACAAATTTCCGTCATGCTCATGCTGCAACTCCTTTTTAAATAATCCGCTTCTATTGTATCAAAAGTTCTGCATGACGGACATAGTTTTCCCTTCCAATTATGTTGCATTTTGCTGCTTCATATACTGAAACATATCAATCATAATGGAAGCAACTGCCAATTGATTTTGAAATTTCTCAACTTTATCTGGTATCGTTTTTTTGAAATGTTGCATAGCTGCTAACTCAAATGCCTCTTTTTCTTCAGGGTTTCGCGTTAGTTTTCTATACCAGTAAGGTTGCTCCCTAATATAGCGAGATAAATCCTCATCAGCCTTTATAAACTCCATAATTTCTGCTCTCATCCGCTTTCCTCCTAATCCTTCTGAAAGAAAAATGGATTATTTTCGGAAGTACTCTCTTCTTGCTGCGTGCGTTTTCCTTGAAATTGTTGAAAAACTTGTTGCACACTCCCAATAGCACTCGTCACATTGGCTAAATGATGTTGCATTTGTTCCACGTCTAACTTTTTAAAGAAAGAAAGCATTTGTCCCATCACATCAGCAGTTTTTTCTTCTTCAGTTCGAGTATCCTTTTCTTTTCCATTTTCTTTTTTCTTTTCTTTTACCGAAGAAAAAGCAGGCGCTCCATCCGGTCTAAAAGTTGCCCATATTGGATCTTCTTCACCAAGTAAGTACCATTCCTCATAAAACTGTTGCCAAGTTTTATGACCACTTCGAACTTCATGAACCATTTTAGGGTGATGGTTTACAAACTCTTTAAACTGTTGAACCGATGGATGTAACGGTCCTTTTGTTGTCGGCATAATCCTCACCTCTTCATGTATATCTACTATATAATAAGAAAAAAAAGGCGCATGGTTCGCCTATTTTTAGACGATTCATGCACCTTTTTATCCTACTATTTGCATAGAGGAAGATTCCCATCCACAATTTACAGTTTCATTTTATTTCCGAATAAAGTTTTGTGTATAAAACTTATCGTATACGCCAACACCTAATCCTGTAAATTGTTCATTCAATAAATTTTTTCGATGTCCCTCACTATTTAACCAACCTTGCAATGCCGCAACCCCATCACTATGTTGCGCCGCTATGTTCTCACCGGCAAGTTGAAACCCTACTTTCCCGCGCTGTAAACGATCTCCTAACGTACCTAATGTAGGTGAATCGTGTGAAAAATAATTATTATCCTTCATATCTTTACTATGACCGATTGCCACCTCTGCCGTTTGTTGGTCCCACGCTAATAACGGTAAATTATGACGACTTCGAATAATATTTGTTAAATCAAAAATTTGTTGCATATTCCCATTCTCTATTTGTTTCATTTTATCTGGAGTTAATGGTTGTTCTGCTAATAATTCACCCGAATAAACGAGCTGATACGGTCTTTGACGCAATAACGTTTCGTCATCCATATAACGAACACCGACAAGCTCATGCGTAAAATGATCAAAATATAATTGTGCCCAACCATCTTCTACTGCTACTAATGGTTGTTCCATCACTTCGGTATCAGATAACTCAAATTGATAACTATTCTTTCCTCTTTTTAACGAAATCTCATGAGAAAGTGGATTCTTTTTATACACATCTTCATACTTTTCATTTATATAATAAGGTGGCACCTTAACTTGCTCACCAGCGACATACGCCGTTACAATTTTACGTTCAGCAACCCCAAATTGAACATACTGAGCTAAATCTTGATTGTATACCCACCATTCATATCCGTAAGCAGATGGTTCTATTCGAGAAGGTTCGCCCCATTTTGCTAATAAATTTTCAGAGTCCCCACCAATCATATTTAAAACCGTATCAGAAGAGTCTTCATTTACTTGTTTTTTCTTTTTCACAATTTTATTTTCTTGCTTTGATTGAGATGGGGTTAATATATATTGTGAAACGAGTAATTTCCCGTATAAATCAACAGCTAAAATTAAAATTGTAATCATTACGATACGCAATAATTTCTTCAATCGATATACCTCCTGCAAAAAACATAAAATTGAGATATACACAAATCCTTTTCTTTCCTTTTTTTGTGTGTACCGTACTCTTTTCACTATATCATATTTTCGCAAAAAAAGTCTGGATTATCCCTTTTCTCTCAATATGAATTGCACTTTCTTATTATTCATACTATTATAAAAATAATGGTGTAACATTAAAAAAGGAGGTATTTTATGCAATTTACAAATACGAAATTTAATGGGGCAGTCGTTGATTTAACACTATTAACAGAGATTATGGAAAAGAACCATTTTGTACTTGCTGGACAGTGGGATTATGAACGAGTTACATACGATTATAAATTCGAAATATTAAACGATGTTTATTATTTACGTGTACAAGGTTTAGCTGTTGAAGGTGACATTGGCAGCAGACACGCTGAAATAAAGCTACTCCCTCCCTTATTAGGTAAACATTATTATCCTCACGGCGTTGAATATGGTGATGGTGAAACTTTCCCAACGAATGTAATTCAAAAAAGCGAACAACTCCTACAAAATATCGAAAAAGAGTTAAAAGAATTCCAAATCATTGAGTAAATAGAACAAGCGCATCAATATGATGCGCTTGTTCTATTTATCTTACTTAAGAATGAATCGTCTTTTTGACTGGATACCCATAAATAGTTCCATCCTTTACTTTAATCTCATCTTCCCAAGGAACCTTATATTTACCTTCAGCTAAATCTTTTACAAACGTATATGGGTTTTCTTTCACCCCACCAGGAGTCGCTACATATCCCCTTGAACCTAGATTATATATATTATTTTCGAGACCCCATCCTAATCTAGCTTGATCTGCTAGCTCTGGATATACTTCAGCAGTAACAATCTCCCAAGGATTTCGGTGTCCCTGCACTAAAGTAGTCCCATCAAAATTACATACTTGTCCTTCACCAAAATAATAAAATACACCATCATAACCGGCTAAGTTCACCGACAATGTATACATTAAATTTTGCCATGCATTCGAACGATTAGTTAACATCCATTGTTCACTAACTTGTGTGCTATATCCAGAAATACGAATCAAGACATTTGCACCTTTATAAGCTGCTTCACGAGCTACTTCAGGAAACATACCATCATGACAAATACAAACAGCTAATTTACTTCCTCCTGGCCCATCACAAACAGGTAAACCTAAATCTCCAGCCTTCCAAGGTTCAACTGGCACCCAAGGATTTAGCTTACGATACTTCAAAATCATTTATGATGATAGGTAAGGCTTTGATGTAATCTCCACCTTTTCCCCCACCTCACACCGTACGTGCTAGTTTCCTAGCAT